>CAZNBX010000003.1:0-39210 GCA_964571305.1 uncultured Novosphingobium sp. | reverse complement strand
TCCGATCCGACGATGTGGCGCGACGTTTTCCTTTCAAACCGCGATGCCGTGCTGGACATGCTGCAGCGCTTCACCGAAGACCTCACTGCCCTGCAGCGCGCGATCCGGGTCGGCGACGGTCAGCAATTGTTCGACCACTTCACCCGCACCCGCGCGATCCGCCGCTCGATCATCGAGGAAGGCCAGGACGACGCACGGCCCGACTTCGGCCGCAGCGACCACGGTTAGGACAGCAGGAACACGGCTGCGACGATCCACATCACCAGGGTAGACAGCCAGCCGCCGATCTCCAGCCGTCCGGATATGCGATACTTGCCCATGACCTTGCGGTTGCGGGCAATCAGCATGGTCACGACCATCAGCGGCGGAGCAAGCAGTCCGTTGACGACCGCAGCCCAGTAAAGCGCCTTCATCGGGTCGATCTCGGCGAAGTTCAGTGCCAGACCCCCGAATACAGCCGCTACGATCGCGCCATAGAAGGCCTTGGCCTCGCGCGGCTTGCGGTCCAGTCCCTCGACCCAGCCGAATGCCTCGCTGATGGCATAGGCCGCGCTGCCCGCCAGAACCGGCAAGGCCAGCAGGCCGGTGCCGATGATCCCGATGGCGAACAAGGCAAAGGCGAAGTCCCCGGCAATTGGACGCAGGGCCTCGGCCGCCTGGGCCGCGCTGCCGATGTCTCGCACGCCATTGGCATGGAGCGTGGCCGCCGTCGCGATCACGATGAACATCGCAACCAGATGCGAAAAGCCCATGCCGACCAGTGTATCGGTGCGGATGCGCTTCAGTTCGATCCCGGCACGGCGGTGGCTGATGTGGAGCGGTTTGACGTGGCGGCGGTGCTGTTCCTCCACCTCCTGCCCGGCTTGCCAGAAGAACAGATAGGGGCTGATCGTCGTACCGAAAATCGCAACCAGCGCCATCGCGTGGTCGCGGTCGAAAGTGAAGCTGGGGAACACAATGCCGCGCAGGGCCTGATCCCACGGAACATCGACCACGAACAGCACCCCGACATAGGCGAACAGCGACAGCGTCGCCCACTTCAGGATGCGCGCATACTTCTCATAACTGAGGAACACTTCGAGCAGCACGCTGAGCAATGCGAAGCCCACCGTGTAGAGCAGGATCGGCCCCGGAATGACCAGCGCCAGAACAGCCCCCATCGCGCCAAGATCCGCACCGAGGTTGATGACGTTCGCGACCAGCAAAAGCAGCACCACGACGCGCAGCAGCCACGGTGAATAATGCTGGCGCAGGTTCGGGGCGATGCCCTTGCCGGGCGTGGAGCCAATCCGCGCGCAGATCGCCTGGATCGAGGCAAGCAGCGGATAACCAAAGAACAGGGTCCAGGCGAGGCCATAGCCGAACTGGGCACCGACCTGGCTGTAAGTGCCGACGCCGCTTGGATCATCGTCCGCCGCGCCGGTTACCAGTCCCGGCCCCAGCACCTCTCCGGGTGAACGCCGTTCGTCCTTATCCGTCACAAGGCGGCTTCGGGGTTGAGCGCGTTGATCGCCACGCGTACCCGCTGTTCCAGCTCGTCACGCGGCAGGCCAGGCGGAACCACGTCCACCACGCGATAGGTGATCAGGCCGGGGCGCTTCCACCAGCGATGATAGAGCGGCCCGGAATCGACTGCGATGGCGACGACCGGCAGGCCCAGCAGCTTGTAGATCCCGGCAAAGCCCGCCTGAAGTTCCGGCGCTGTGCCATGCGGCACGCGAGTGCCTTCGGGGAAGATGACCAAGGGACGGCCTTCCTCTCCGCTGAGCCGCTTGGCGGCGGCCATCATGTGGCGCAGCGCCTTGGCGCCCTGGTCGCGCTGCACTTCGACCAAGCCGTAGCGGTCGCCGACCAGCCCCCACAGCGGAATGCGCATCAGTTCGGCCTTGGCGAATACACCCGGGCGCTTGAGCAGACGGGCAAGGTCGATCGCCTCAAAGAAACTTTCGTGCTTGATCGCCACGAAGACCCGGCCATCGGGGATTTCCCCCTCAAGCCGCACCCGCTGGCCCAGCAGGACGCGCATGCACAGGCGGTGCCACCGAGCCCATTTGTCGACCGTGCGGCGGAAGGTCTCGCGGCTGCCGAGCAGCGCGACCAGGCAGGCCAGCACGATGAAGATGCTGCCACCATAGAAAGCGAGGTAGAACGCGATCGAACGCGGAATGTCGAACAGCCTGCTCATTTGAGCCACCGTAGCGGGCGAACCGCCTGGCGCGCCAGCATCTTGTGATATTCGAGGAAAAGCATCTTCAGGCTTGGGCTCGTCGTAACCGCGTCGGGCACGATCTCAACCTGCGGACTGGCCCGCTTTAGTTCGGCGACGGCGCGGCGCATGTGCCAGTCGCTGGTAACAAGGCGGACGGACTTGAGGTCCTGCGCCTCGATCCAGTCCGCCGCTTCGCTGGCATTGCTGGCCGTATCGGTCGCGGCAAAGCCGAGCGTGACGCAGCAGGCCATTTGCAGGCTGCCGATATGGTATTCGATGGCGAATTCGTGGGGCTTCACGTCGGGATCGACGCCGGAAATGAACAGGCGCGGCGACCAGCCGCTGCGCAGCGCCTCAAGCCCGCGATCGATCCTTCCCTTGCCGCCGGTTAGCACGATTACGCCGTCGGTCTTCTCCTCACCTGCGGGCAGAGGCAGCGCAATGGCGAACCAGAGGAAGCCAAGCGCCCACAGCAAGGTAATTGTGGCGACGATCCTGCCCAGCATTGCCCTAGAGCATCCTCTTGAGCGCGCGCATCACGGTCAGACGGGCGGTGACCACCGCAAGGATCACCCCGCCGACCGGGACCAACGCCAGCAGCACCCAGTCGAACGCGCCCAGCGCCCCGGCGGAAACCAGTCCTGCGCCAAGCCCGTCAAGCCGCTGTCCCAGCACCAGCACGACCAGCAGCCCCAGGCCAAACCCGACAGTGCCGCCGCCTGCCGCATCAAAGCCGATCGAGCGCTGAAATATCCGCGCGATCTGGGAATCGGTGCCGCCAAGCAGATGGACAATCTCGATCGTGTCGCGATTGGTGCCCAGCGCAGTGCGCACCGCCAGCAACACGGCTGCGGCCAACGCCGCGCCGAGCAGCGCAACCAGCGTCGCTGCCAGCCATTGCAGCGAATCAATCGCACTGAACACCGGCTTCAGCCAGGTTGACTGCGCATCGACCCGCGCCGCAGGAGCGACCTGCCGGACGCGGTGACGCATCTGGCCAAGCTTTTCTCCGCTAATCGGCCCGGTCCAACGGACGTCGACCAAGGCGGGAACCGGAATTTCCTCGTCTCCGATCCGCACGCCGAGCCATGGCTCGATCAGGCGGTGAATTTCGTCCTGCGAAACCAGATGAACCTCGGCCACGCCCGGCATGGCCTGGACAACCCGCGCGGCCTCTCGCGCCTGGCGGTCGCGTTCTGCGGGGTTGGCTTCGACCACCTGAATCGTCGCACCGCCGGACAGGGCATCGGATGCCGACCGGGCCGTGTTCGACAGCGCCAGACCAGCCGCCGCCGCGATCACCGTCAGCGCCACCATGATCGCGATGACCCACGGCATCGGCCCGGACAGGCGGGCCTGCTGTACCAGTTCCGGCGCGCCGGCACCGGACAGCGAACGCAGCCGCCCGGCAATCGTCCCGGAACCTGAACGGGCATCCTCAGCCACGGCCTAGCTCCTCGCCCCGAAGCCGCCATGGGGCCGCGGCGGATAGCGCAGCGCCCCGGTGGGATCGGACAAGTGGCCTTTGTCGAGCCGCATGATCAGGGATTCGGGCACTTTCTTCAGCAAGTGGAGATCGTGGGTCGCAACGACCACGGTAGTGCCCATGCGGTTGAGCGCTTCGAACAGCCGCAGCAGCTTGACCGCCATTTCCGGATCGACGTTGCCGGTCGGCTCGTCGGCAATCAGCATGTCGGGGCGGCCGATCACCGCGCGGGCAATTGCCACGCGTTGCTGCTCTCCGCCGGACAGCTGCGCCGGAAAAGCGTGCATCCGCTCACCCAGCTTGACCCATTCAAGCATGTCGGCGACCGGCTTGGCCAGTTCCCGCTCCGGCACTCCAGCCACGCGCAGCGGCAGCGCGACGTTATCATAGGCCGACAGGTGCGGGACCAGGCGGAAATCCTGGAACACGACCCCCAGCCGCCGGCGCAGGGCGGGCAAGCGCTCGCGCGGCAGGGTGATCGCGTCGGTGCCGAACATCCGGATCATCCCGCGCGACGGCCGCTGGGCAAGGTAGAGCAGCTTGAGCAGCGAGGTCTTGCCCGCACCGCTGGCGCCGGTCAGGAAATAGAAGCTTCCCGGAAACAGCGTGAACGAAACGTCGCTCAACACTTCGTTTTCGGCCCCATAGCGCAGCCCGACATTATCGAACTGGACGATTTCCCCGTCGGCAGTGTTGGTCATGGATCTGGGGCTATCCGCTGATGGCTGGGCTCGAGCCGGGCTATAGCCGCCAATCCATGTGGAAAAAAGGGAATAGGCGCAAAACTATCCCCGGCTGATGCTTGCCGGATGGCGGCTGGCCATGTTTAACGCATAGGCATGATCATCGCCTGTCCCGCCTGCAACACCCGCTATGCCGTACCCGATGCGGCGATCGGCGTGGACGGGCGCACAGTCCGCTGCGCCAAATGCCGCCATTCGTGGTTCCAGGAAGGCCCGGAATTGGCCGCTCCCGCTGCTGCACCAGCGGCACCGGTCACACCGCCTCCTCCGCCGCCCCCAGTTCAGCCCAAACCTGCGGCACCTGCACCGATTCCATCACCCGTTGCCGAGGCAGAGCCGGAACCGCCCGCACCGCCGGTCTACTCCGACGATCCGCTGCCGCCGCCACCCCAGGCGGATATTCCGGTCGGCGGATACTACGACGATGCGCAGTCCCAGTTCGATCACGAACCGCCGTTCCGCCCCCGCCGCAACCCGGCGCGGATGTGGACCATTGCCGCAGCCCTGTTTGCCGTGGTGGCACTCGGCAGTGTCGCGACGATTGCCTGGTACGGCCTGCCAAGCTGGGTACCGTTCGCCAAGCCGATGTTCGCCGAGGAACGGCCGGGCCTGAAACTGAACTTCCCCGAAAACCAGCAGGGCATGCGCGAACTGCAGGATCGCTCGTGGTTCTTCGAGGCCAACGGCGTGGTCAGCAACGTCTCCCAGACATCGCAGAACGTTCCGGCGATCCTCGTGGTCCTGCGCGATGCGCGCGGCCGGATCGTCTACACCGGCGAGATTGCCCCACCCAAGCGCGTTCTGGCACCGGGAGAGACCATGGCGATCAGCCAGGCCCTGGTCCCCGTTCCGCGCGGTGCCGTGAAGGCGCAGTATGGCTGGAAGCCGGGTCGCTGACCACTTTGGCCGATCTGCATCGGGTGACTAATCGGCGATAAGCACTTTCCGCGCTTGCAGCCCCACCGACCCTTTGCTAAGGGCGCGCTCCTACCCCCCCGGGGAGCCACTGGCACCCCGATGATTTAGCGGTCGTGGCGGAATTGGTAGACGCGCAACGTTGAGGTCGTTGTGGGCGAAAGCCCGTGGAAGTTCGAGTCTTCTCGACCGCACCATTCAGTCCAAAGGGGGACTGATCTCCAATCAAGTGACTATGCAGTACACCCGCAAGGGATTAAAATTACCCGGGTTTTTCCTACTAGCTTGGGCCTGGAGACAGCTCTGAACCATCTACAGTTGGCTATTATGCTGCCCAAGTCTCCAGAAGGCGTATTCACTGTCCTGCAGGTTTCGCGGGATCAATTCGCGGACTGATCGCTCCTGGCGTAAAGCCCCCGGCAAAAGCAAATTGAGCGAGTGCATGTCGCAATTGGCCATGCGTAGACTTTAAGTGTTTGGCGGTGATTGTTAGCTCACAAATGCGTCCAAACTGTAATCCGGCAGAGCATGAAAGGCATTCTTCAAGGCCTCGCCCCAGCCAGTTGAAATCGCCCTGAAATAAGGATCATCGCCGGTCACACGACGCTCATGCACCGGCGTGAACTGGTCGCGTGCGATGACCAGGAGATCGAGCGGCATCCCGACCGATAGGTTGGCTTTTAAGGTGGAGTCGAAGCTGACCATCATCAGCTTTACCGCATCGGCAAAATCCATGTCCCGGTCGTAGCCGCGCAGCAGGATAGGCCGGCCATATTTGGTTTCGCCGATCTGGAAAAACGGGGTGTCGCTGCTCGCCTCGATGAAGTTGCCTTCGGGGTAGATTAGGAACATGCGCGGCTCCATCCCGGCGATTTGCCCTGCCAGGATGATCGATGCCGCGAAGGCGCCCGAGCCTGTTTGCCCGTTCTCAGCATCCTGAGACTGGATCGTTTCACGCAGCAGGCGGCCCACAATGCCGGCGATCTGGAACATGCTGGGGGCATCCAACAACGAGTTGCGCCGCTCATTCGGTGCCTTGTTGCGTTCTTCCAGCTGGCTGATGAGGGATTGTGTCGTAGCCAGGTTGCCGGCAGTCATGATGGTGATGATCCGTTCGCCGGGAACCTCCCAGTGGAACATCTTGCGGAACGTCGAGATATTATCGACCCCGGCATTGGTCCGCGTATCACTCATTAAAACAAGCCCGCGCGAAAGCGCCATGCCCACACAATACGTCACACTTCAAGCCCCTTAACCAGACAGTTCATTGCTGGCTCAATTGTTGTTCCACCGCGAGGCTTACCTTCAGTACGCTTTCTCCGGCGCCATAGGATATGCCTGTTACGGGAGCTGCATCGCGGTAATCGCGCCCCGTTGCAACGCGCACATAACGATGATCGGGGCAAATCCCGTTGGATATATCGAACCCGACCCAGCCGAGGCCGTCGATATGCGCCTCAGCCCAACCGTGCCCTGCCTCTTGATCGATGCGATCATCCATCATCAGGTAGCCACTTACATAACGCGCGGGAATACCGAGCATACGCGCACAGCCGATAAAGACGTGGGCATGGTCCTGACAAACCCCGTGTCCCGAAGCCAGTGCTTGTTCGGCAGGTGTAGAGGCAGTGGTGTGCCCGATTTCGTAACGGACTGCTTCCAGGACCATGGCCGACAGACGATGCAATTGATCTAGACAATCCCTGTTTTCAGCGCGCAGAGCAGCGGCCAGCGCACGCATTTTACCACCCGGTTCAGTAAGATCGGTCTGGTTGCGATACAGCCAGAGCGGCATGAACCCACTATGCGGGCCGACTATGCCCGAGCGGTCTGCGGTTTCGACCAGGCCTTCGCAAGTGATGGTCACTTCCATGGCGCCCGGAATGGCCGAGGCAAGAGTCGTCCGGTTGCGGTTCTGGTCTTCATATTCCACTTCGACCTGCGCACCTTCCAGCGTCATTCGCCAGTCGATGACCGCCTGCCCCGGACTCGAGCGCGGTTTCAACCGCAATTGTTGCAGGCCATGAATGACCGGCTGATCAAACCGGTAATGCGTGGTGTGCCGTATCGCGAGTTGCATGGTTCTCGCTTCCCTTATTCAACAAAACGATAAGCGGACGAAATCTCGCTGGCCAAGTGCTGATTGTCAGAAATGAAATCGACAATGAACTGGTGCAGACCTTGTTCGAAGATTTGCTCAATGCCGGTATGATGCAACCGCGCGTTGACATCGGCCCATAGGTCGTGCGCCGGAGTTCGCGCGCCATATTCTTTCGAAAGATCGCCCAAGTTTCTGCCAATCTGATCGTAGCAGAATGCCAGACTGCGCGGAAAACGTTCATCTAGCAGAATGAATTGCGCGATCCCAAGGGAGTCCAGCGTCCCGGCATTCAGCCAGCGATAAGCCCTTTCCCCCGCTACTGAACGCAGGATTGTCTCCCATTGCGCGTTATCCAGGCTGGAGCCAACCCATGCCAAGGATGGCAGCAAGACGTAATACTTTACGTCCAGGATACGGGCCGTGTTGTCCGCCCGCTCGATATAGGTCCCAAGGCGCACAAAGCTGAGAATGTCGTTGTGCAGCATGGTTCCGTCCATAGCCCCGCGCACCAGCGTGGTCTGACGGCGGATCGCGGTTAGCACATCGCCAAGATTGCTCTCTCGCACTGGACGTGAAAGCGCCTCACGCAAAGTCATCCAGCCTTCGTTGGTGGCTTCCCATACCTCGCGGGTCAATGCGGTGCGAACCGCCCGGGCATTGGTGCGGGCCTGCTCGATCATGCTCAGCACGCTGGCCGGGTTCTGCGGCGAGCGCAAAACATGATCCGTTACGGAAGGACCCGAATAGTCCCCACCGCGTGCCGCGTAGTCAGCATCCTGACCGATCGTAATCAGCACGGACCGCCATTCGTCACGCGCAGCTCTGGCCCCACGGGTCAGGGCCATGCGGAAGCCGGCATCAAGCAAGCGAGCGGTGTTCTCCGCACGTTCGAGGTAACGGGCCATCCAGAAGATGCCATTGGCAGAGCGTCCCAGCATCCCCTCAGTCCTCCAGAACCCAGCTGTCCTTGGTCCCGCCCCCTTGCGAGGAGTTGACCACCAGCGAACCCTTGCGCAGTGCCACGCGGGTCAGGCCGCCGGGGGTAATGTCGATCCCACCGGGTGACACCAGCACAAACGGCCGCAAGTCGACGTGCCGCGGGGCAAGGCCTGATTTGGTAAAGATCGGCACCGACGAAAGGGCCAGCGTCGGCTGCGCGATGTAATTTTCGGGGTGCGCGCGCAGCTTTTTCTCGAACCGCGCAATTTCAGCCTTGGACGAAGTCGGGCCGATCAACATCCCATACCCGCCAGAGCCGTGGACTTCCTTGACAACGAGTTCGGCCAGGTTGTCCAGGACATACTTCAGCGCCTCCGGCTCAGAGCAGCGCCAGGTCGGAACATTTTGCAGGATCGGCTTTTCACCGGTGTAGAACTCGACGATCTCAGGCATGAAGCTGTAGATCGCCTTGTCGTCTGCAATGCCAGTACCGGGCGCGTTGGCGATTGTTACGCCCCCTGCACGATAGACATCCATGATCCCGGATACGCCCAACATGCTGGTCGGATTAAAGCTGAGTGGATCGAGGTATTCATCGTCGACCCGGCGATAGATCACGTCGACTGGCTGATAACCCTGCGTCGTGCGCATCGCGATGCGCCCGTCCATCACCCGAAGATCGCCACCCTCGACCAGTTCGGCTCCCATCTGGTCTGCCAGGAAAGCGTGCTCGTAGTAGGCCGAGTTGTAGATCCCCGGCGTGAGGACGGCCACTACCGGGCGTTCGCCGCACCGACCATTGACGCAATCGGGTGCGCAGGCTGCAAGGCTGCGGGCCAATCTGCGTGGATAGTCGGAAACTGGCCGCACTGCGATGCGGGTGAACAGTTCCGGGAACATCGCCATCATGGTTTCCCGGTTTTCCAACATATAGGAAACCCCGGAAGGGGTTCGGGCATTGTCTTCCAGGACCATGAAATCGTCTGGCCCCGTGCGAACCAGATCAATCCCTACCACATGGGTGTAAACTCCGCCGGGCGGCGTAAATCCGATCATCTGGGGCAAAAACGCAGCGTTGGATTGCAGCAACCGCTCCGGCAGGCGGCCCGATCGGACGATTTCTTGCCGGTGATAGATATCGTGAAGGAAAGCGTTAATTGCTCTGACGCGCTGTTCGATTCCGCGCGAAAGTTTCCGCCATTCGGTGGCGGTGATGATCCGCGGGATCATGTCGAACGGGATCAGGCGCTCTTCGCCCGCATCGTCACCATAGACGTTGAACGTAATACCAGTCCGACGGAAGACTTGTTCCGCTCGGTCATTCTGCTGCCGCAACCAACCCACGTCCTGCTCATCGTACCACTGCCTGTAGCCCAAATAGGCTGGCCGAACCGAACCATCAGCGGCGAGCATCTCATCGAACGGAGAATGGGTCTGTGTCAGCATGGCGACTCCCTGTTGACAAGGATCATGCTGCACTTGCGAAATAACGCAAGTTAAAATGTTGCAGATGCGAAAGCGAGAGTTTGTCGATTTGCATCTGCAGTGCAGTCACACGGGACGCTCTGCTTTAGCAATCTGATTGCGATAAACTATCACCCATCCTTGCTATTTGAGCCTTCCAGAGAAGTCTATCTAGCCAGTGTTTGGGAATGGTCGCCGCACCGTCTAGCGCGCCTGCCAGCTGTCCGGTGATCGCCGCCGTGGTGTCGGCATCTTCACCAAGGTTCGCGGCAAGGAGCACAGCTTCGGCAAAACTACCGCCTCGAGAAACACTCCACAGTGATGCTTCAAGACTATGTGCAACGTAGCCCGAAGCTCGGATTTGGTGCCTTGGCTTACCGCGCCAGGAGCCTGCTGTGATCTTAGAGATGGTGCCGGCCCAATTGCCATCGGGCCCGCGCAGCACTTCACTTGCTGGCCGTCCTTCAATCGCATCGGCAAGCATCTCAGCATACACCACGCAAGCATCCACGGCCTCGGGCGCAGCGTGCGTAGTCTTACTCTGCCGCGCCGCCGCATCGCGCAGCTTGGCACGGTCCCGGTGGAACCGGATCGCCACCGGTGCAAGCCGCATCAAGCTGCCATTGCCGGCAGTGTTGGGGTCGATTGATCCAGCAATCGGATCACCGCTCGCCTTGAACCGCATCAGCGCCTGCCGGGTGGTGATACCAATGTCGAAGCAGGTCCCCGTGCAGGAGTAGGTGCCCTGTTCATACCAGGAGAGGAACCGCCGCATCAGATCGTGCTCG
The DNA here is from genome assembly GCA_964571305.1 of uncultured Novosphingobium sp. Taxonomy (GTDB): domain Bacteria; phylum Pseudomonadota; class Alphaproteobacteria; order Sphingomonadales; family Sphingomonadaceae; genus Novosphingobium. The sequence goes on along the minus strand of CAZNBX010000003.1, from coordinate 28,565 downwards.
TCGAGCTCACCGCATGCGATCAAGCTATCGGCCAGCGCCAGAGCCATCGCGGTATCATCGGTCCATTGCCCCGGCTTGAGCCCAAACGGTCCGCCTCCGATCATGTCAGTAAGCAGCGGATAGGTATCGCGCCTTCTGAACTCGAGCGTAGTGCCCAGCGCATCGCCTACGGCTAGCCCAAGTAGCGCACCAACCGCCCGGTCGCGGATCGCTTCAACCGAAGTGTCTGGCTGCTTCTCTGGCACTGGCGCCGCTTTGAGGACATGCCTGCGCTGCGCCTCGGTCTCGATAGCACCAGGCCGAACCTTGCGGACCATCCCTATTGCTTCGGATGGTTCTACGCCAAGCTCAGCCAGCAAACGCGCCGCAATCGTCCCAGCGCGCCCTAGGCCGCCCTTGCAGTGGACCAGCACCTTAAACCCATGGCGCAGCAGACTGCGCAAGGCTTCGCCCCGATCCTGCCACTGCGCTTCAAACCGCGAGCACGGCGTGGAGACATCCCGGATCGGCAAGTGGTGCCAGGCCATGTGCCGGGCCTGTACTGCGCTCCCAAGGTGCTGGACATTAAGGCTCGCCAGTTCATGCTCCTCAACCAAGGTCACAACGGCAGCCGCACCCCAGTCACGAATGGCATCAAGATCGATAGAAAGATCCCGGCACCACTGCCCGGAGAAGGCAGAGCGCTGCTGCTTACCCGGACAGAAGGTGATCCCAATGGTGCCACTTGCTGCAGGCACCTCGGCAATCTGCAAGGGATGGGTCAGGCTGGTCTTCAAGGCGCTTTGCTTTCTTGCGTGCGATCACCGTTGAGCTCAGCATTAGCTTTGCGGAACTCATCACTGCTCAGCGCTGGCCATTCGCGCGAGGTGAAACACCTTTGCAAAAGCGCTGCTCACAGCGTCGAGCTTGAACTCGCAGACCACCTGGTTGGGGCTATGGCCCGCAATGGTCCAGGCCCGGTCCATACAGCGGCTGGCGATCTTCCCGCCGGCCCCTTTCAGGTCCTGGCCTTCAAATCGCGCTTCGGCCTGGTTCGAGGGGACCGTATACCAATTGCCCTGAGCAAAGGCCGGCGCAGCAAAGCTCACAAGAGCAAGCGCCAGGACTAGTTTGTAGTTCATCAAATACCTCTCGCATTGTCTCCAATAAGTGACACGACAACTCCACTTCACGGTGCAGTCAAGTCGTTTGTCACTCATGGTCTGTAGATTGGGGGCAGCGGGAAAGTCGAACGAGGAGCTTGCTGGTTTAGTCTCGGAAATGCAGCGAATGGTATTAGAGATGAAGGTGCTTGGCGAAGAGGTGGTGGCGATTGCTTTTATCCGCCATCCCTGAGGTTGCGCTTTACCATCGTCACGCCCCCGTCCTCAAAATTAGGATAGAAGGCGTCCAGAAATGTAGGGGCTACTCAAGCCAGCCATACAATGCGAGTGTAAATCCCCACAAACCTGACTCAGAACATCTCCCAATCATACCAGTGTATTCGCCTCCGCCGGGCACTTGTATGGGGAGATAGCGTGTGTTGTCCTATGTGATCTGGCCCCTGGGCGGATCGCTCTTGCATAAGCTTGACCTCGATCAGATTGATTTTCGCGAGCCACTCCCTGCCAATGCGTCGTCGGGGAGCGGGCCACGATTGCAGATTGAGGCCGTTGATTAGCTAGCTGCCGGAGAGTTGCCGAATTGTTGGCAATTTCTAGAGCTGTCCCTGCAAGGGGCGGGGGCAGCGGCCGCCCTGGATTGCCAGAAGGCATTTCTATTGCCAGCGCAGCGCCGCTGCTGTTTGAGCTGGGGAGATCGTCGCAGATCTGCATCCGCTTTACGGCAAAAGGAATCAATATTCCTTAACAAAAATCTGAGCGCAGAAATAAAATATAAAATAATCGACCATTGCGATCAGCAGTATTAGAGGACCCGAAAAATGTTCTAGATACTCTCCTTGAGTGACAGAAAATAAAATGTGAGCGAAAGAATAAATAAAAACAAATATAATAACTTTGTAGTTATTTAAGGACATTCTGCACGAGTATATAGCCAGCATTATCATGAGCGAAGATAGGAAGGCCGCTCTGCCTAAGTCGTTTTTGACGTACGCACTTATCACAATGCCGACCACGATGCTAAGCCCCGCGATGAGCAGACTCGGGCCAATTTTTATTTCGGAAATGACGTTTTCGTGCTTCATTTGAAGCACCCCGCCTTTTTCAAGGCTTGATACACATCGTAGCCAGTGACACCTACAGCCGCTGCGGCTCCGACTACAGGAAGGTTGGTAGCCAAGCGAGATGCCCCATCAAACGATCCGGCATGGGTCAGGGCGGCACCGAAGCCAGCTCTGCCTAATCCTCCACCATCACCAGTGGCAGCGCTCAAGTACATTGACGACATGCCAGCGACCATGCCCGTAATTGTCGAGCCTGCCGTCCAGGCTGCCTTCAAACCGGTAAGAGATGCAGCAACGCCGACAGCGTCCAAGCCCAACCCAGCCCACGTTTCTGCATTTATGTTGGACAAGCAGTTCGCTGGTTTAGCCGCGGTCTTCTTATCCTGCGGCGAGCTTTCATTGGAGTTTTCGCCAAAATTTGAGGGATTGGCGTTAAAGGTGAAGTCCGGACGAAGCCTGTCTGGGTCGAAACTCGACAAACTCCATCTACACGTCGAAGCCGCATCCTCAACGGTTACGGAGTGGCGATCGGCAGGCAATCAGCGTTGCGCCGGAAAACGGCGCTCCATCCAATTTAGGAACCAGTATATCGCAAAGCCGTCCACCAACGCGAAAGGCAGAACAATTAGACCGAACTTTAACTCCGGAATAATGATGCCCGACAGCACCGCTATGTGAGCCAGAGCCAAGATCGAAAGGATGAACCAGAATCTTCTATCGTTCCAGCTTTGCCGTTTCGTCTGAACAATCGATAAAAATACCGCGAACACCACCGAAAAAGCTAAGGCTTTTTCAAGGTTAGAGAACGCAACCACCACTAAAAATACCAAACCTGTGGATGCTATTAGTATCAGGTCGGATCGCCGGCTGACCACCGTTCCATTCGGCCCCATGTCAGTTACCTGCCATGCAGCGGTTGTAAGACGCAATTGCCTTACCCGCATCATACAGCGTTGATGCAGTAAGGGCGCCAACGCCGATCCTATGGCTGAGTGCCGATCCAGCTCCCCGGAGCAATCCTTCGGCGGTTGCGCCCAGCTTTCCTCCATAGGCCAAGGAACCAGATACAGCCGCGTCCCTCGGGCCAGCATTATCTGCTACCGCAAGCCCAATGCCGGTGACCCCGATTACTGAACCAGCGATGGCAGTTGCGGCCGAACCACCGGGAAAAGCGAAATTAGTGGCCCATCCAAGGACATCCAGCCCTAGGCTCTTCCAGTTCTCCCCAAACGCTTGAGTCGCACACTGCGTCCTAGTTTTGGGAGCGGGGTTCGTCTGGTTATTTTGCGGTGCATTACCGCTTTGCCCGCCTGCCAATTCATAACTGACCGCAGAATAACGTCCGTTACTGCCATCGAACGCAATCGTTCCCACTGGCGGCGGAAGATCCAGTTTATAGCGATGGCCAATGACAGTGATGCTATAGGTATTGTCGGGCAGCGGGCAGGTTGCCACGTCGTTTGTGGCGCAGGGCCTGTCATCGATGAGCCCTGTCGGATCGATCTGGTTAATCGGGTCGCTGTTGACGTAATTGTACCAGTTGAGCCCGCCCTCATAACCAATCGGATCGGTCTGCATGAACCGGCCAAGGGAGGGGGAGTACATCCTGGCCTTGTACCACGAGAGAGCAAGCTCAGAAAGCCAAACCTGGCCGGTATACTGCAGTCGTCCTGAGTTGGTCGACTGCGGTATTCCGTACTCGTCGTAGCGATTTATCGCGCTGACATTCCCTGAGGCGTCGCTCACCGCGATAACACTGCCACGCTCATCGGCGTGGAGCCAGCGGCGATCAGTCGTTCCTGAGCCCTCGTACCAGACAACTGTCTCGTCAACGGCAGGCCCTGGCACGTAGCGGCGCAGGATCGTTCCCGATGGATTTGCCACTTCAGCCGCCAGTGCTGACCCGGCAAAATAAAACCGCGTAGAGACCGAGGTATTGTATTCGATCAACCGCCCGGTGGGATCGTAATAGAGGGTCGTCCCCGGTCCGCTCGTGAGCCGATTGAGCATCGAGTAGGTGTAGGTGTTGGATCCGGCATTGGTCAGATTGCCGCGGCCGTCATAGCTTAACGAGGTACTTCCGGCGGCGGTGAAATGATTGAGCCCATTGACCGTATAGTTGCGGTTGACATTGGAATGCCCGGTCCAGGCATAAATGTCGTTGCTCTTCACCTGACTGATAATTTGGCTCGCAGGATTGTAAGCGATTGAACCGATCGTCAGGTCATTGGCAGTGCCGGTAAAATCTTGCGATAGGGAAGAGAGCCTCGAGACCGCATCGTAGACGTAACTGGTCGACGTTCCATTCCCCCGGGTCACCGATGTGCGGCGGTTGAGGCTATCGTAGCCGTAGGTGGCGAGCACCCCGACCCCGGATGTCGCACCATTCTCCCGGACTGCTGTAATGTTTCCGAGCAAATCGTAGTCATAAGCGACGTAGAAGGCATCCGCCCAAGTAAGGCGGGTGGCGTTGCCCGCGGCATCGTATTGATATGCAATGGAGCCGAAGGGTTGGGACTGGCTGGTAACACGGCCCAGCGCATCATAAGAATTGGTGAGATTGAGCGTCGATTGATTGATCAACGTTGGCGCACCAAGCAGATTGTAGGTGTACGTGACCGAACTCTCACCCTGTGGGGTGCGCGTCTTCAACCGCCCGAGATTATCGTAAGTATCGGTGATGGTAGACCCGTTACGCAGCCGGCGCTGTGTAATGTTGCTGTTAGCGTCGTAGGTCACCTGTTCATAATCGGTTGTCGAACTGGTGTTGGCACCTTGGGTTGTGACGGGGAACCGCGTTTTCAAGAGCCGGTCATGGCCGTCATATTCATATGTCGTGAGATTGTTCTCACCGTCCTTTACCGTCGCCACCTGACCGTTACTTGAGTAAGTGCTGGTGCTGGTCACCGCCGCTTCGGTAGTACCAACACCTTCGGTCACCGCAATCACGCGGCCTGCGGCATCATACGTTGGTTTGGTGATCCTGTCTGGACCATTGGCTCCAGTGGTCTGAGGCGTGCAGGGAATGGTTTGTCCGGCCCATTGAGCTGGGTCCATTCGCACAGCAGTGCATTCGGGCCGGCCGTTAGTATCGTAGCTTTGCTGCGATACCGCATAGGTCGTGCCGCCAGCCTTGAGCTCATGTTTGACCGGCCGAGTTGAAGAATAGGTCGTCACCAGCTGCTGCGCTGAGGTGAAGTTGTTCCATGCTGGATCGGATTGATCAACGACTGTGCCAAGCTCGGTCTGGGTGACCTGGCCGTCGAGATTGTAGGTAAGCCGTTGCGCAGTGGGGACACGCGCGCCGCCGCCGTCCGGATCGGGGGATACTATGCCAATGCGTTGGCGTACTACATCATAGCGCAGACGGGTAGTATCGTTGGTTCCTGCAAGTGGGCCATTCACCGTTGTAAGGTTGCCGATGCTGTCGTAGCCTGCGGAGGTTGTGGCGGACACGGAGTTGTCCCCGCTTGCCCTAGTGATGCTGGCTACTTGGAGATTGTTCGCGGTTCCGGTCGTCTGCGACCCGTATGAAATCGAGACCTTGCTTTCGTCGGCAGTGCCCGTGCAACTGGCGGTGGTCATGCAAGTCGACACGCCCGATAGGAGCGTAACAGGCTGCCCGGAGGCAACGATGCTTCCTGCACTATTTTTGAAATAGGCCTGGTAAGCGGTGTAGCCGTAAGTGCTCTTGGGCCTGATCGCCCCGGTGCTCGGTGCCGGCTGCGTTACGGAGGTGATGAGACCAGTCGTTGCGTCGTATGTGAAGTCGGTAACTTGCCCCATCGGGTCCGTCGAGGAGGTCGGCTTGTTGCATGTAACGGGATTAGTACAGCTCGTCGCATAGCTTGCAGAGCTGACGATATTGGCTAGTCCGGAGCCAGATTTTGCAACTTGGGTCGCACTGACTGTGTTTCCTCGCGCGTCGTAACTGTATTCGGTATAATTGCCTTCAGGTGCGGTAATTCTGGTTAGTCTCCCATTGCTGTCATAGGCATAGGTAGTCGTGCGGTTGGTTTCGTCACGGTAAGATGTGACCCGCATGAGCGTAAGGTCGCTAGTGTAGACCTTGCTTTGTGACTGCGGGTTGGTGGAAGTGGTTGTCCGCACCGTTCCTGAGTCAGAGTAGCTGTAAGTCGTGGTGATGCCGTTCTTGGTGACAGATTGAACCTTGCCGGTCGCATCGTAAGTTGCTGCAATGCTTGCGCCTCCCGGGCTCGTGACACTCGAGCGGGAAAAAGTTGTGATCCGGTTCAGCGAGTCGGTTACGGTCTGATTGGGCGAGTAGCCAAAGGTGAGCTTTGGCCAAGTGCTGCTGACCGTGCAGGTAACGGCATTGGGATCACAATACTCATTCGCCATGTTGATGGCGGTTACCGACGTGACCTGCCCCCAGGCCTGATAGTTTACGTCCGACAGTTTCTGGGTGGGGGTATCGTTGAAAGCGTAATTCAGCTTCAGCTGGTAGCCTTGGCTGTTGGTAACAGATTGAAGGCGGGCAACGTAATAGAGCGGCGACTGACACACACCGCCCTCGTACCCGCCAGGACAAAACGTCGTTACGCGCAGTGTGAATGTCCGCGACGAGCCGTCCGGATAGGTAATGCTGCCTAGTCTCGCGAGTTCACCCTCATAAAAGCTATAAGTGTAGCCGCTATTCGATGCGAACCTGGCCACTACCCCATCGCGAGAAGTGTAGGTGTAGATCCCGCCAGCGAGCACCAGCGTCGCACCGTTTCCTTCAGTAGAAACGAAACCGGTTCCGCCCCCGGTAAATGAGTCGCTGACACCATCGATCGTAACCACGGTGAGGCTGCCAACCGTCTCGATTGATCCGACCTGATTGACAACCCCATCAGTTTGTGCGCGATAAACTAGGCCTTGTTTTGGATCGTCCCCGATGCTGACCGCAGGAAGCGTAACGTTGAACGCGCCGCGAGTTACATCGACGCCGTTTTCATCAACAGATTGGCGGACAGGAGGAGGTGCGGCCTTGCCATAAACTTGCGCATCCGCAGGGGCGGCTTGCAGAACACTCAGCATCGTGCCGGACAAGGCAATGGCTTTCATGGAATGCCGGAATGCACTTTGCTTGCAACGTAACATGCCAATCCCCCCCGGTGCTTGGACTATTATCTGGATAAATCAATCGGCTTAGTTAGGCGACCCGGTGGTCGTCGTGTTCTTGCGATTATCCACTTTGTCCTGAGTGTATGTGGTCTGCAGGTTGTTGTTGGCCGTGCCTGTGTGAACAACCTTCACCAGTCGACCCATCGTATCGTAAGTATAGGTAATGGTTTCACTTGCGTGGGCGCCGCCTGAGGCAGTCAAAACCATTGACGCGATAGCAAGAGAAAAAAGCAACTTATACATCGTCACATCCTCCTGTTACGGACAAGCCTGTCAAAAATTTGATTTGGCTACAAGCGATTCTTTCTTAGCAATTTCTCTCGGCTGAAAGTGACGCCGTGGGCCGTCTCCCGCGCGTTGCCCGCACATCAACCAACCAACAATAAGCGGCTAAAATAAACCTTTATGTCGTAGCAATCGGGGGAAACGTTTCCGCCAAATCAATCTTCCTCTGAGTACCATTTATCCAGTACTGCAGAGGTCTCGGCATCAATCACTCGAAAACCCGGCGGGCTACCGACGCTCGATTGACCAGCTCGTAACCTCGTTTTGTGAAGCGGTAGGAAACGTAGCTGTGTGTCGCTTAGAGTTCTCCAATGTCCGAGAAGGTCTATATATTGAATTCTCACTCTGCGGATATCGTGCATTTATGCGCCTCGCAAGTTCTGTCCTCTTGGTCTGAAGCTTTCCATTTCATCAGGACCCATAATATTAAGTAGAAATCTTCCGTAAGGAGCGCTTCGGCATAGTTCTCTTCCCGTGAGTCTTGCGCTTTGAAAGAGGGATCCCTTGGTCAATTTAGTTGGCGGAAAATGTTGTAAAAGTTCTGAAATCACGTTTCCGCATTTCAGCAATTTGATACGTCAATATACTAGGCCTTGTGTTTCCGAGCCATCAGACCGCGCGAGCTACCCCGGACTGGATGATTGCAGAATTCAAGTCGCTCTCAGCATGTGCGGCGGATGTTGAGGAAGTGCGGTTCTCGCCGGATGGAAGTAACAATTTAGTGCTGACGTACAGATGTACCTCAGTCGATTAAGTCATACCTGCTTTTTCTCAACTGCCACTGGACCAAAATGGCATGCTTCAAATGAGACCCATACTCCATTCGCTCCAGCCTTCGCCGTTGGTCAACATCCCGCGATCTATCTTCTTCCGAACTTCGTCGCTTAAGATTGCCTGAGGCCAGTTGCGCGCCTGGCCTCGACCAAGCCCCCATAAATTCGCCAACCTGTAATAGTCTGCCAAATCGCGTATCGAGGGGTCCTCCCATGCCAAGCGTTGAGTGAGATACGCCAGCATTCCTCCGATTGGCTGAAAGGTCTCTTGTTGATCAGGATCGCTGATTGCTGACCGCATCATCGAAGTAGTCGGTCCCCATTCAGCCCCAAAGAGCGATTTGAGATGAGCTGAAGCTGACGGGTTCCAGTCGGCTTTATAATATGGCACGGTCATCCCGCTCCAGCAGCCTACATCAGCGACGCATACGAGGTCGATCAGGTCTGACGGATGGCTGGCTTTATTCATCGCCTTAACGATCGCCTCGTCTAGATTATCAACGGGCTTCGAGGCAGGTGCTTTCCAATCGTGAGAATGCGCAAGAATTCCATAGAAGAGCGGCGACCGAAGTTCGCGTGCAGGACTTCCCTCTCGACGCCGAAAAAGAACCTTAAATTTCTGGCACTTGTCAGCGGAGTCCAGAATATGGTTGGTTCGCACCGTTGTCTTGCATTCAAAAACCGCCGCTACGCCGTTTGCTAGCCAAACCTTCTTTTCCCGGAGTTTCTGGGGATAGAGTGGCTTAAGTACGAGCACATCAATCTGCGGTGACATTTCACCGTCTGAAGCAATAAGGCGACCTTTCGTTGCCACATGGTAGGCCGGAGGAAGCCAATCGCGGAGTAATTGTGCCCAGTTCTCCTCCCCCTCGTCACCAGCCGTTCCAGGATCCTCCGCCGTTTTTGCAAAAATCCGGTCATACTCTGACGCCATCTCAGTAGTAACTTGAGCCATGAACGCATGAAGATCGTGTGTCTTGCTAACCATTCACACAGCTTAGGGCAGGGAGAAAAAGGTGTCGATGTACATCTCCAATTTCAGAGTTGGACCTGTAGTTGGGATCCGAACCAAAAAACTGGGATCATCTAAATCAATCGTTTAAGTCTCTAAGACTGTTCGATTCCAGTCGACTTCCCACCAGCAGATAGCGAGATGACGGAGATAAAGCTGAAGAATTTACGCTACCTCCGTTCCGATCTCACCAGTTAGTCGCCAGCAGTGCTAAAGCATCGCGTCGTCGTTTTGTGGCGCCAGAATTGCCTCTTTGCCCGCGAGCTTCTCGAAACGCTGGATGATCACGTCACAGTAGTGGGGATCATACTCAACAAGGCGAGCCGTGCCCTTACCGCAGACGTTCCTGTCGATCGCGACATTGTAGGGCGGATCGGTGAGTAAGAGGTCCGCCTTGACGATCAGGCGCTTGCTATTGCCTGCCATCATCTGTTCGAGCGCATGTTCGATCGCGCAGATATGCCAATTCGACTGGAAGGGGCTTCCGGGATTGAGGTCCTCGACCGCCTTGTGCAGGAACGATCCGAAATGCATGCGCAGCAGCGCATTGAAGGCTTCAGCCTGGGTGCGGGGTACCTCGGTCATGCCTTGTCCCCCTTCTTTGCCACAGTCTCGAGGTACGCATCGAGGATCGCCTTGTCGCTCGCAGCGAGCTTACCGGTATCGATCGGCATGTCCTCAAGGCCGTTCGCCTTGCACAGAAGGCCGATGACCGTCCCGGCCGCTTTCATGTCCCCGTTGAGGGCGCGGGTGCTAAGGGTCTTGATCAAAACCTGCTGCTTGGTCAGGCGCAGGGTCTTGTCCCCTTCCTTCACCACAACCCGCTGGCCCATCTCGGCCATCAAGTCGGTCTTCAAGTTGTTGCTGCCCTTCGGGCGCCCCTTGGCATGCCCGCCGCTGGCATTATGCTGCAGGCTGAAGGCCAACAGGCCTGGCTTGAGAACTATGCCCGCGGCAAAGCGGCGATTTGCGAGACCGGGACTGCCCATTGCACTGCGGCCCGTCACGCTGGCCGGCGCGCGGTTCTCTGGTTTGGTGAGGGAGACTTGGTAGTGCTGCGCTTAAGCCGTGAAGCCGTCGCAGGCCCAGATTGGCAAGATCCAGCGGGATTGAAGCAGGGTTCGCCGTCCTGGCGCGATGCCCGGCTTGGCCACGTCACGGCTTCGCGCATAGCCGATGTGATGGCGCGCAGCAGGTCGGGTCATGGCGGAGTTCGCCATGCCTATATGCATGAGCTCATCGCCGAACGGCTCACTCGCCGATCGGCCAAGACCTATACCAATGCCGCGATGCAGTGGGGCTTAACAATGGAGCCGCAGGCGGTTGCTGCCTATGAGGCGAAGGTCGGGGTGGAAACGCAGGCAGTGGGTTTTTTAAAGCACCCAAAGATCGCTTTTGCAGGTGCCTCGCCAGACCGGCTGATCGGCGAGGATGGCCTCCTTGAAGTCAAGTGCCCCAGTGCCGCCAAACACCTGGACATGCTGGTTACAGGCGAGATTGCGAGAAAGTACTTGTTGCAGATGCAATGGCAGATGGCCTGCAGCGGGCGGCAGTGGTGCGATTTTTTGAGCTTCGATCCGAGACAGTCTGCGCCCTACATCTGCTTTATCGCGCGCATGAATCGGGATGATGAAATGATTGCCCGATTAGAGGATGGGGTGCGGTCTTTTCTTGAAGAATTGGAATATCTGCTAGGTAAAAGTATATAACCATTTTAGAATTTAAGTCATTGATATATAATCTATAATAGCATTGCAATGATACTCAGTTGAAATCACTGCGCTGAGTCCTGTTGGTCCGGCCGATTCCGAAGCCGGCCGGCGCGATGCTGCTTTGATTTAGCCGGCGCGAGGCGGCAAATAGCAAAAAGTGCAAAACGAACCCGAGCCTCGCGACTTGCCGGGTGTTGAGACCATTCGGCACCTTGTGAAGGAGGCTAATTTCAAATTTCAAGATAGCTGTCAAAGCCGCGTTTTGCTCAAGGTACTGGGGCCGATTGGGGAGAATTGCGTTTCTGCTGCCCATCCGCGCGTGGCTGACCTTCGCATGCAGGCAGGTCAATACCCGGCCGGGCTTGGTTCAGGTCACTCCCCCCGCTCCAGCGCGGCGACGATGTGCTGTGCGAGGCGGTGGGCGGTGTCGGAGAGGCCGGCGGCTTCGATCAGGGCGATCTCGGTGTCGTAAAGCGGGGGTAGCTTGGGGTCGTCGCTTACCGCTTTGAGGTAGGGCGGAACCATCTCGCGGGGGAGGACGGTGATGCCGAGGCCCGCGTTCACGGCGGACTGGCTGCCGGCAAGGCTCGTCGACGTATAGGCGACCCGCCACTTGCGGCCGACTGCTTCCAGCGCGTCGATCGCGCGTTTGCGATAGACGCAAGGTTCGGGCGAGACGACCAGAGGCACCGTTTCCAGGTTGGCTGCGGCAAGCTGGTCGCGGGCGACCCAGACCAGGGGTTCGCGCCATACCCTGACCCCTTCAAGCCGGGCCGAGGGTTCTCGCTTGACCAGGACAAGGTCGAAGGCGCCTTCGTGAAACCGCTCCAGCAGGTTGAGGGTGAGGTCGCAGGTGACTTCGAGTTCAACCAGGGGATGTGCTTTCGCAAAGGCAGAGAGGACAGCGGGCAGGTGCGCCGTGGCAAAGTCCTCTGGCACACCGATCCGGACGCGGCCGGTCATGTCCGGTTCGAACAGTTCGGCAATGGCGATATCGTTCAGGCGGAGGAGCTGGCGTGCCGGTCCAAGCAGCCGTTCCCCTTCGGCGGTCAGCTTCAGCGAGCGGGGCGTCCGGGCAAAGACCGCGCGGCCCAATTGCTCCTCAAGCCGCTTGACCTGCAGGCTGATCGTTGACTGGGTGCGCCCCAGCCGCTCGCCAGCGCGGGTAAAGCTGCCGGTTTCGGCAATCATGACAAAGCAGCGAAGCAGGTCGAGGTCGAGGGTTCGGGTGCCGGGCATGGCCCATGCAGCTCGAACATATCATTTCATTTGTCAATGACTGGTATTTTAATAACTCGTTTCTACAATGAATGGTGGAGCCGCATAGGGCGCCCCGAAAGGGGAACCCATGCAACCTGTGCACACTCAACCGAACAAGGTTTCAGAGCGGTCGATCGTTGGTTTGATCTGGCTGGCACTTTTCGGACTGGCCGCATGGGTGGGGGCGCAGGCTGCTTATCGGATTGTGCCCGGCCTGTCGGTCGCGATCGGTCTGTTGACCCTTTTCGTCGCGGCTACGGTGGCGACGTTCTCGCTGCGCTACATGCGCGCGGATCGGCAATCGCGGCGCTTTTTCCTGACGCTTGGCGGGCTTGTGGTCGCCGTCCTGGGATTTGTATTCACCAGCAATCTGCTTGTCTTCGCCGCCGCCTGGTTGGCATCTGGCGTGCTTCTGGCCGATCTGATTGGCCATCACGCCGGCTGGGGCGAGGCCGATCTTGCCGCACGTCGGACGCGGCAGACGTTCCTCCTGGGCGATGCCGCGCTGGTCGCCGCCTTCGCGCTGCTCGGCTGGCAAGCGGGCTCCCTTCAGATTGACGCCATCGCGGCGAGTGCGGCGACGTTGCCGCCGCTGACGGTCCATCTTGCCGCCTTGCTGGTGGTGATCGCGGCCGCCGTCCGGTGCGCCTTGCCACCGTTCTCGTCCTGGCTGCTATCTTCGATGACCGCCCCGACGCCCGTATCGGCGCTGATGCACGCTGGTTTCGTCAATGCAGGCGGTTTTCTGCTGATCCGGTTCGCCCCGATCCTTGAAGCAGCACCGGCGGCACGGATCGCTGCAGTCGGACTTGGGCTGTTTGCGGCTATTTACGGGATCGGCATCTCGATGGTCCGTCCTGACGTGAAGCGCGCCCTGGCCGGTTCGACTGTCTCGCAAATGGGTTTCATGATCATGAGCTGCGGACTGGGCGCCTATGCCGCGGCGCTGTGGCACATCATCGCCCACGGCTTGTTCAAGGCCTGGCTGTTCCTGGGATCGGGCTCAGCGATTGGTATGAAGCCGGGCAAGGCGACCGCCATGCTGTCGGGCTGGGCGGCTCTGCTGATTGCCGCTGGCACCGCAGGCCTCGCGCTCTCGCTGTTCTCCTTCGGTGAGGGAGGGGCCGGACTGATCCCCTTGCTTCTGGGACTTGCGACTGCGGTTGCAACGCTGCTCGCCGCGCTGGGCAGCAAGCTGCCGGTGCGGGCGAAAGCCGGGCTGGCAGTGGCCGTCGCGGCGCTGGCGGCCTTACACGGTGCTGGCCTGGCCATGGCTGGAATGGCGGTTGGCGTCGATGCCGCGCCGATCGTGCCGGACTGGGCCTTGATTGCCCTGCTGCTGGCCTTCCTGGGAGCCTGGGCCTGGCAGCAGCAGCGCCTGGCCAGCGGTCGCGGCCTTCCGCTGCAACTCTACGTGCACTTCATTAACGCTGGCGCTTTGCCAGCCCGTGGCAAGGGAGAAGACAAATGAACATGATGGCTTCCCTCACGGCGGTTGATCCGATCCTGACCCGGACCGAGGTCGCCAGCCTGGTGGCACTGGCAGCGCGTGCCGTGCCGCCGATCTGGCCCTTGGAAAGCGCGATTGCGGTCAATCCGCTTGCCGGGTTTGGAGACTTGCCCTTCGAAGACGCGGTGCGGCTCGGGGCGGAGCGCTTTGGCGCGCGGCGCAGCCTGCCGCTGGCCCAGTGGCGCCAATTGCTTGCCGCCGGTAAGCTTGAGGAGCGGGCCCTGCGCGATGCGGCCATTCAGCACCTGGGCGGATTGAGCGCCGCTTTCGAATTGATTGGTCCGGACGTCTCGCAGCTCGACCTGCTGATGGCGCGGCTTCTGCACTTGCCGACTGCCGAAGGTGATGCACCGGCTCCGCTATCTGCCGATGCCGCTTTCATCGCCAAGTGGTGCGCGGCCTTTTTCGACCAGGCGCAGGCGGCCAGCCCCATGCCCAACCGCGAACTGGGGCTGTACCGGGCCACTCTGGCGGTCCTGGCTTACGATGCCGAATTTCACCAATTGGCCGGGGCGACCGCACAGCACTTGCTGATGAGCGTTCCGCGCGATCCCCTGGAGGCCATTGCCGAAGGTCTGGTCGGCTGCGGCATCATGCCCGGCGACGAGGAACAGAAACTGGCCGAACTGGTAGCGCGGCTGCCCGGTTGGGCGGGCCACATCCGCTGGCGCAATGAGAATGGCGATCCCGAGATCGCGGCGGGTTCTCCCGCCGGCATGGCCGACCTGCTTGCCCTGTGGTTGCTGTTGGAGCGGGCGGGGGCGACGTCACTGCTTCAACCGCGATCTGCTGAAAGCGACGTGGCGAAGCAGCTGGCGCAGCATTTCAGCCTCGCGGATACGACCGCAGAAGCGCTGGGCAAGCGCGGCGCGGCGAGGTTCGCCGGGATTGCCGCGCTCGACGAGGGCGAACTGGGTTTCATTTTCCAGACCGCTGCCGAGTGGTCCTATTGCAACCGCGTTGCGCCGCAGCTCCAGTCTGCCGCCAGGTCCCTGGCACAACCAGAAACACCCGATGCGCAACTGGTCTTCTGCATCGATGTCCGCTCGGAACCGTTCCGCCGCGCGCTGGAGGCGCAGGGCCGCTACGAGACCTTGGGCTATGCAGGCTTCTTCGGCTTGCCAATCGCGCTGCATCGTCATGGTGACGATCGGCGGAGGCGGCTGCTGCCTGTCCTGCTGGCGCCGCAGCATGACTTGGGTGAGGCGCCGGTCCCCGGGCGGGAACGGGATGCCGCGTCCTTTGCCCTTCGCCAAGCGCAGGTAGGCAGGGCTTCGGGCCTATTCGACGCGGGCAAGCAGGGTACTGCCACGGCCTTTGCCACGGCGGAAGCAACCGGGCCCTTGGCTGGCCTGGTCATGGCCGCGCGCACCTTGGCACCCGGACTGACCAGGCGGATCGGGGCGGTGTTCGCTCCTGCCCGCGAAGAGGTGCTCGCTCCCGCGCTGCACAAGCATGATACCGGGCATGAGGCCTTCTCTCGCGAGGAAAAGCTGGGCTTTGCCCTGGCACTGTTCAAGCTGACCGGGCTTTCAGCGCAAACCGCGCGGCTGGTCGCCCTGGTCGGGCACGGCGGCAGCGCGGTGAACAATCCCTATGCGGCGGCGCTGGACTGCGGGGCCTGTGGCGGACACGCCGGTGGTGCGAATGCGCGGGTGCTTGCCGCCATCCTCAACGATGCGGAAGTTCGCGCCGGACTTGCGGGAGAGGGCATCGGCATTCCCGCAACCACCTGGTTCATCGCGGCGGAGCACGACACGACGACTGACGAGGCTAGGATCTTCGACAAGTGCATGGTCCCACCAAGCCATCAGGGCGACCTGCAGTCCCTCATCGCAAGCCTGGCCAAAGCTGGCGAAGCCAATCGTCAGCGGCGGGCCGAGTTGCTGGGGCGCACTGCGAAGGACCTGCTCACCGGCGCCATGCATTGGGGGGAAGTGCGGCCCGAATGGGGCCTTGCCGGGAATGCCTCCTTCATCGTCGGGCCCCGCTCGCTGACCCGAGAAATTGATCTGGAAGGCCGCTCCTTCCTGCACAGCTACGATTGGAAGGCAGACACCGACGGTACCGCGCTGACCACGATCCTGACCGCGCCGATGGTCGTCGCGCAGTGGATCAACTGCCAGTACCTGTTCTCGACGATCGACAACGACCGTTATGGATCCGGTGACAAGGTTACCCAGAACGTGGTGGGCGGCATCGGTGTCGTGCAGGGCAACGGAGGCGACTTGAAGGTAGGCCTGCCGCGCCAATCCCTGTTCAACGATGACGGCACCCCGTTCCACGTCCCACAGCGCTTGCTGACCATGGTCCTCGCCCCCTTCGACCTGGTCGAGCGGGTGGTGGAGTCAAACGACATTCTGGGCCGGCTGTTCGGCAATGGCTGGGTAACCCTGGTGGTTATCGACCCCGAAACTGGCGCGGCCCTGCGCTGGCGCCGCGACGCTGCACCGGCATCGTCCGCAAACCCTGAACTGGAGATTTGAACATGAGCAACGCCGCATTCGGTGACCTCAAGCTGCACCGGCTGAAAAAGATCGAGATCGTGCTGCTGGCCGAAGATATCGCGCTGGTCGAAGACCTGCTGAAAGCCGCGGGCGTGGGCGGGTGGACCATGATCCGCGATGTCGCCGGGATGGGCCACAGCGGCTTTCACCAGGGCAAGACCATCTTCAACGACCAGAGCGGCCTGGTGATGTTCGTCGGGGTAGGCGAGGAAAAGGTTATCGCCGATGTCGCGCGCGGGCTGGCGCGCCTGTTCCAGAAGCGCGCGGGCGTGACCTTCCTTTCCGATGTCGAGGTGATGCGTTCGGACTATTTCGCTAAGCCCGGAGGCGGGTCGGAACCATCCAACTAGCCAAGTTCCGGCCGGATGGCTAAGCCGCAGGCATGAAGTCATCTATTCCTTGCTGGCAATTCTGGGTGGACCGAGGCGGCACCTTTACCGACGTCATTGCCCGGGCTCCGGATGGAACGCTGCATACGGAAAAGCTGCTTTCCGAAAATCCCGAGCATTATCCCGATGCCGCGGTCGAGGCGATGCGGCGCATGACGGGTACGCCGTTGGGCCCCCTGCCTCCACTGGTCGCTCGGATTGGTACAACGGTTGCGACAAACGCCTTGCTGGAACGCAAGGGGGAGCCAACCTGTCTGGCCATAACGGCTGGTTTCGGGGATGCATTGACAATCGGCTATCAGGAGCGGCCAAAGCTTTTTGTCCGGCATATCGAAAAACCCGCACCGCTTTACTCTCATGTCGCCGAAATCGAGGAAAGATTGGACGCGGCGGGACGGGTTCTTACCCCGCTCAACGATGGTCAGGCGCGCCAGGCGCTCACCTCCGCCTATCAAGCGGGCTTTCGCGCGATCGCAATTGTTCTGCTGCATGGCTATCGCTATCCGGCGCACGAGGCCCGACTTGCCGAATTGGCGGCGGAAATCGGCTTTGATCAAATTTCGGTCAGCCACCAGGTGGCGCCGCTCATCAAGTTGATCGGTCGCGGTGATACCAGCGTCGTCGATGCCTACCTGTCGCCGGTTTTGCGGCGCTATGTCGACAAGCTTCAGGCCGAGGCCGGAAGCGAGGCGTCCTTCCTCTTCATGCAATCTAACGGCGGTCTTGCCGGTGGCCAATCCTTTCAGGGCAAGGATGCGATCCTTTCGGGTCCGGCTGGCGGCATAGTCGGGCTGGCAAGAACGGCCCGGCAGGCCGGATTTGACGCGGTCATCGGCTTTGACATGGGCGGCACCTCGACCGATGTGTCGCACTTTGCCGGCGTTTTCGAGCGGGATAGCGAAACCATGGTTGCAGGCGCACGTATCCGCGCGCCGATGATGCGTATCCATACGGTTGCCGCCGGAGGTGGCTCAATCTGCTCTTTCGACGGTGCGCGCCTGATGGTCGGGCCGCATTCGGCTGGTGCGGTCCCCGGTCCGGCCGCCTACAGGCGCGGCGGACCATTGACGGTTACCGACTGCAACGTCCTGTTGGGCAAGATCGTCCCGCATTATTTCCCTGCGGTCTTCGGACCAAATGCCGATCTTCCGCTCGATGCAGACCGGGTGCGCGTCAAGTTTACGGAACTTGCGGCAGAGGTCGCGCGCGCAACCGGCAAGGCAGTCGAGCCCGAGGCTTTGGCCGAAGGATTTATCGAGATCGCCGTTGCCAACATGGCCAACGCGATCAAGAAAATCTCGGTCGAGCGCGGCCATGACGTTACCCATTATACGCTATGCTGCTTTGGCGGCGCGGGAGGGCAGCATGCGTGTCTTGTCGCCGAAGCGCTGGGCATGAAACGGGTGATGATCCATCCGTTGGGCGGCGTCCTGTCGGCCTATGGGATGGGTCTCGCAGACCGCAGCCTGATGCGTGAACGCACCCTTGGCGTAAAGCTTGACCGCACCAGTGAGGCCGCTGTCAGAGAGGCGATCGATGCGCTGGGAAGGGAGGCGCGGTCGGCATTGCTTGAGCAAGGAGCGAGTGAACCGCTGCATACCCTTGCGACCCTGTCGCTGCGGCACGAAGGCACGGACAGCCAGTTCGAGGTGGAACTGGCCTCGATTGATGCGATGCGCATAGCGTTTGATGAGCAGCACAAAGGCCGGTTCGGCTTTATCGGCACCGCGCCGATCATCGTCGAGACGGTTCGGGTCGAAGTCATCGAGCCAAGCTCCGAAGCTGGTTCGCTCGACCTCGGCCTGCCTGGAGAGTCAGGCTTGCCGATCGAGACTGTGACCTGCCATTTGCGGGGCGCCGATCAGGCGGTTCCGCTGTTCGACCGTGCCACTCTCGCGCCGGGATTTCGGCTGTCCGGCCCGGCGATCATTATCGACCCGGTTTCAACCACCGTTGTGGAACCAGCTTGGTCTGTCGTCGTCGACCCAATCGGTAACCTGATCCTCGAACGAAGTGCGATTGATCTGCGGGAGGTCGAACAGGACAACACTGTAGACCCCGTCCGGCTGGAGATCATGAGCGGCCTGTTCATGTCGATTGCCGAAGAAATGGGTGCAGCGCTTCAGCAAAGCGCCTCTTCGGTCAATATCCGCGAACGGCTCGACTTTTCGTGTGCGGTCTTCGATCATGACGGCAATCTGGTCGCCAATGCCCCGCATATGCCGGTTCATTTGGGATCGATGGGTGAAAGTGTGCGCACCATCCTGCGCAAGCGTGCGGACGTTGCGGACGGTCGCGGCATCCAACCCGGCGACATCTATGCGCTCAATGCGCCCTATGAAGGTGGGACCCATCTCCCCGACGTCACGGTTATCATGCCCGTCTTTGCGCAGGATGAGCCCGCCACCCCGCGCTGGTTTGTGGCAGCGCGCGGGCACCATGCCGACATTGGCGGAATATCTCCGGGCTCCATGCCGCCCAGCAGTCGCAGCGTCGAAGAGGAAGGCATACTTCTCGATAATGTCCTGATCGGCGAGGCGGGGACCTTCCTTGAAAGTGATCTGCGCGCCCTGCTGTCATCAGGGCCGTGGCCCGCGCGCAACGTGGACCAGAATATTGCGGACCTGAAGGCGCAAGTCGCCGCCTGTGCGAAGGGTGCGGCCGAACTGAGGCGGGCTGCCGACCGGTTCGGCACCGAGACGGTCTGCGCCTATATGGCGCATCTCCAGGGCTATTCCGAGACTGTCGTGCGCAAGTTGATCGGACGGCTTTCCGACGGTGAGTTTTCTTACGAGATGGATAACGGTGCGGTGGTCCGCGTCGCGGTCAAAGTCGACCGGGAGGCCTCCGCCGTAACCTTCGATTTCGCGGGAACGAGCCCACAGCTGCCGGGCAACTTCAATGCTCCCCTGCCGGTTGTTCGTGCTGCCGTGCTGTACGTGGTGCGTACGCTCATCGATGAGGCGGTGCCGATGAATGAGGGCTGTTTGCGGCCCGTCACGATCCTCGTGCCGGAAGGGTCGATGCTTAACCCCGGTTATCCGGCAGCGGTGGTCGCCGGTAATGTCGAAACCAGCCAGGCGGTCACGGATGCCCTGTTCGGCGCGCTGGGGACCATGGCCGCGTCGCAGGGGACGATGAACAACTTCACTTTCGGCAATGCCCGGTACCAGTATTATGAAACCATCGCCGGCGGCGCCGGGGCAGGACCTGGATTCCCCGGGGCCGACGTCGTGCAAACCCACATGACGAACAGCCGGCTCACCGATCCCGAAATCCTGGAAACCCGCTTTCCTGTACTGCTGGAGCGCTTTGCGATCCGGCGTGGGTCCGGAGGCGAGGGGGCTTTCCAGGGCGGGGATGGCGCTATTCGCCGAATTCGCTTCCTGGAGGCGATGGATGCGGGCATCCTCTCGAACCACCGCAAGATCGCGCCGTTCGGGCTTGAGGGTGGAGCACCTGGAAAGACCGGGCAGAATCGCGTCGAGCGCAGGGACGGACGGGTCGAACAATTGCCTGCAACAGCAGCCGTGCAAATGGAGCCAGGCGACGTGTTCGTGATCGAGACGCCGGGCGGCGGCGGTTTCGGCAAGGGCTAAAAGGGGGTTGCGATGTGGGTCTTGTCGGGCATTCTGATCATCATTCTTGGCTTTGCCCTGCGTCTCAACCCGATGGTTGTTATCCTTGCGGCAGCCGCCGCCACCGGAATTGCCGCAGGACTTGACCTGCACACGATCGTCTCGGCCTTTGGCAAGGCGTTCAACGATGCCCGCTATGTCAGCATAATCTGGATCCTGTTGCCCGTTATCGGCCTGCTCGAGGCGAATGGCTTGCAGGAACGCGCGCGGGAGATCGTGCTGCGCCTGAAAGGAGCGACGGCCGGTCGCTTGTTGCTCGGCTATCTGTTGCTCAGGCAGTTGTCAGCGGCGGTGGGGCTCACTTCGATTGCCGGCCACGCCCAGACGGTACGACCGCTGGTTGCGCCGATGGCCGAGGCATCGGCCGAGGCCCAGTCCGGCGAGGTGAACGATGCGTTGCGCGATGAAGTCCGCGAATGGTCCGCCGCGACGGATAACGTCGGCCTGTTTTTTGGCGAGGACATCTTCCTCGCGATCGGTTCGATCCTTTTGATGAAAGGCGTGATGGAGCAATACGGCATCATCCTCGAGCCGTTCCAGCTTTCGGTCTGGGCTATTCCCACGGCCATCGCCGCCCTGCTGATTCACGGCTATCGGTTGATGCGGTTCGATCGGCGGCTGGATGCCATGCGGGTCCCGGCAGAATTGGCGGAGGAAGCGAAATGATCACGCTGTCCTGGGTCTACGCGCTGGCGGGCCTTTTTTTCGCGAGCATCAGCCTAACCTCACTTGCCGCCAAGGATCACCACAAGCGGTTCGGTAACGCCGCATTCTGGGGCCTGCTGTCGATCAGTATGTGGTTTGGGGACAGGTTGGGCGATTTCGGCAACGGTCTGCTCGTCATCGCGCTGACAGCCATCGCGGGAAGCGGGCAAATGGGCCGGGCAGCACCGGTTGCTGCGGAAGCGGCGCGGCGCATTGCCCCGGCCGCGCGGATTTTTGGCGTCGCGCTCGTTATCCCGGCAGTTGCGCTGGCCGGTACATTTGCGTTCAAGGCTTTTCCCCAATTAGCCGATCCCAAGCAGGCCACGTTGATCGCGCTGGCTTGCGGCACGCTGTTCGCTCTCGCGCTTGGCCTGGCCGTATTCAAGGCGCGGGTTCGGACCGCGCTCGACGAGGGGCGACGGCTTCTGGATTCGGTTGGCTGGGCCGCGATACTGCCGCAGATGCTTGCCAGTCTCGGGGCGGTCTTTGCTCTGGCTGGCGTCGGTAACGTGGTCGGCAGTCTGACCCAATCGGTCATCCCGGCTGGCAATCTCGCCGTTGCTGTGATCGCATTCGGTCTTGGCATGGCGCTGTTTACTATGGTGATGGGCAATGCCTTCGCCGCCTTTCCGGTGATGATGGCCGCGATCGGTCTGCCACTCCTCGTCAATGAGCATCATGGTGACGCGGCGGTGATCTGCGCGATTGGAATGCTTGCCGGATTTTGCGGAACCTTGATGACGCCGATGGCTGCCAACTTCAATCTTGTGCCCGCGGTCCTGCTCGAGTTGCGGGACCGCTATGGCGTTGTCCGACGCCAGATACCGACGGCGCTGCCCCTGCTCGTGGTCAACATCGTCTTCATCTATCTGTTCGCCTTTCGTTGAGGTTTCCGGATGACGCAGCTCACGCCCCAGACCGCAGCCAATTTCATGCGCCTGACATTGTCGCACCTTGGCCGCCAATACCCGTACAAGATGGATCTGGTTTACGAGGGGCCGCAAGACGCCCGTACCCCGGCAGACCATCATCCGATTTTTCATGGCAGCTTTGACTGGCACAGCTGCGTCCATGGCTGGTGGCAGGTCATGCGGTTGGCCCGGCTTTTTCCCGATCTCCCGGAGTCCGGTCTTGTCCGGGACCGCGCGTCTACCATGCTGGTGCCGGAAAATGTCGCCGGGGAATGCGCGTTTCTAGAAAGGAAAACGGCGCAGGGCTTTGAGCGGCCCTATGGCTGGGCCTGGCTGCTCGCGCTGCATGAGGAGCTCGGCCTTCACGATGCACCTTGGGCCACCGCCGTCGAGCCGCTGGCGCTTTCGTTCGCCGCCCGTTTTCGTGCTTTCCTGCCCAAGTTGACTTATCCGATGCGGGTTGGCACCCATTTCAACATCGCCTTCGCATTGGTCCTCGCCCGGCAATGGGCCAAGGATCGTGATCCCGCGCTTGCCCAGCTGATCGATGACTGCGCGCTCGGCTGGTTTGAGCACGATGCCGATTGTCAGGCCTGGGAGCCTGGTGGGGACGAGTTCCTGTCTTCCGCGCTGACCGAAGCGCTGTTGATGAGCGAGGTTATGTCACCTGAAGATTTCCGGGCCTGGTTCGACCGCTTCCTGCCGCGTGCGGCCCTTGGCAACCCAGCCAGCTTGTTCACTCCGGCCTTCGTATCCGACCGATCAGACGGGAAGATTGCCCATCTCGATGGCCTCAACCTTAGCCGTGCCTGGTGCTGGCGGCGTATCGCGGAAAGGCTGGGAGCCAATCATCCCGCGCGTTCTCACGCGTATCAGGCCGCAACTGAACATCTTGAAGTCAGCCTGCCTCATGTCGCGGGCGACTACATGGGCGAACATTGGCTGGCGACTTTCGCGCTTCTCGCCCTTGAGGCTGGAGCGCCGGAGACAGCGGGACGGTAGCCGCGGTGCCATCGCCATCAGCTGACGATCCCTTGATCGTGAAGCAGTTGCGGGATGCGCGACCTTAGTTGGAAAAAGCCTTTCGCACAGTAAGGCCAGGCCAGTCGATCCCAGTCGCGTTGCCGTTCGGCCAAGGCGATGCCGTCAGCGGCCAGAAGTGATCGAACGTCCTCCAAGGTATCGGCGGTCGGCCCGACGGGCGCAAATCCGGTGACGATTTGCGTGCAGCCAATTTCCCGAGCGAGCATACCCAAGTCGGTTAGTTTCCCGACTTCGAGCTGACTGGCCTGCCAGTGCTGCGCGGAACGCTCCATGGCGTCGGCCAGGGCGATCTGGTCCGCATTGGACGCTGGCAGGTCGCAGGCAATGACAATGCCCCGCACATCTTCCAGGTCGAGGACCGTTTCCAAGGAGAGGTCTTCGCAGGTTAGCAGGACCAGGCTGGGTGCCGAACGGTCGGGCAAACTGGGTTCGCGCAGTTCGGTCCGGCAAGGTGGTTCGCCGTGTGGAGGAACATTCGCTGTCGTGGCCAGTCCGTTCGCCTTCAAGGCCCCGCCGGTCATGCTGGCGATCCGCGCTTCATCGGCAAGATAGGTCTTGCCTGCGGTATGCAGTCCGGCGACCCAGCGCCAACTGAGCGTGTTGGAAGCCGGGTCGGCATCGCGCAGATGCCCGAACATCCAGTCCGCACCCAGCTGCCACGGCAGGCCCAGGGTGAAGATCCAGATCGACGCGACCTGCATTCGCGCCCAATTGTGCAGGTAACCGGTTTGCGCCAGTTCAGCGGCCCAATGATCGAACGCGTCGATTCCGGTTGCCCCCGAAATGGCGCGGTCATAACGTGCCGCAGCTTCGCGGCTGGCGGCAAGGCGCGCTCTCTCGCGCCCGACTTCCTGACCGAATTGGCGCCACAGCCCACGATGGAGTTCAAGCCAGCCTTTCCAGTAGGTGCGCCAGAAAACCTCGGCGACGAACTGTTCCACGGCTTTCAGCGGATGGGCTGCCAGGACCGCGCGGACCACCTCTTCCTCGCTGATCACGCGCCGGCGCAGCGCTGCGGAGAGCCTTGAAACAGCATTGTGTGCCCCAGCCGCGTCGACGTAGTTCCGGCGTGTCCCATAGGTCAGCGCCGCCTCCGCAACGAAGGCGTCGAGCCGGTCCAGCGCGCTCGCGCGGGTGATTGGAAACTGGTTGGGGTCCATGAACCTTGCGCTTGGTAGATTACGCGGCCGCACTACCGGGCAGGGCTAACCGGACCAACGTGGCGAAAGGGCCATGGTTTGGCCGGTTATCTGCTGGGAAATTCTATCGCTGCATCGCCCGGCTGCCACGGCGCCAGACGCAGCATGATGGTCTCGAACAGTGGCGAGGCCAGATGGCGGCTCAGCCAAGCCTGCAAGCGCGGCAAGGGCTGCGCGTCGAACCAGGCCCGATCGGTTTCCGCAAACTGCCGAATGAAAGGAAACAGCGCGACGTCGGTCAGCCCGCGCTTATTGCCGCAAAGGTTGTCATGGACGGTCAGCCTTGCTTCCAGCGGTCGGAGCAACTCAACACCGGCGGTGCGATGCTCTGTCGGATTGGAGCCATGCCGCTCGGGATACTTGTAGCGGTCGAGGTGGTGCTTGAAAGGTCCGTCGTTGGCTTCGAGCAGGGCGGGGTCCTCGCGCTGTAGCCAGTTTTCCGGATCATTCCGCTCCAGCGCCCAGTGCATGATTTTCAGGCTTTCCGCGATTACCCGGCCATCGGCGCAGACCAGCACGGGGACTGTTGCCTTGGGCGATGCGGCAAGGAGTTCGGCCGGTTTGTTGGAGAGCTTCACCTCGCGAATATGGACCGTTGTTCCGCTGGCAACCAGGGCCATACGGGCGCGCATGGCATAGGGGCAACGCCGAAAACTGTAGAGGATGGGCTTGTCCATAATGGCGCACTGACAGAACCGGCTCGGCAAGTCGATGGGAGTGACCGGTGCCTTCTGATTGGACTGGCGCTAAACCCGCAAAACCGCAATGGGGATCCGGACCTGAGTTTGATTTGCGGGATCATCATGACCAACGCTCTGATCGCTGACGACATTGGCCTCCGCGCCGGTTGCTCACGCTGGCTATCCTCACACGGGCCAAGTGCCGTGACCGATGTGCTGGCGTCGCTGCAGCACCTGGCCGAAGCCGATCTTCCGGCCGACTATTACGGCATGAGCGGCGCAGTGGAGCGGCTGGAGGGCAAGTCAGCCGCACTGCTCGGCAAGGGGGCTGCAACCTTCGTCATCAAGGGCATGATCGCGCAAACCGCTCTGCTGCGCACGGTGACGGAGAGCACGCCCGGTGCCGTGGTCATTCCGACCTTCGGCCACATGGCAATCGATGAGGCCCGCGCGGTTCACCACTTGCTTGATGCGGAAGTCATCGAACTCGGCGGGGATGCGGGTTTCACGGTTGAGGATCTGGAACGGCTGGCGCAGCCATTGGCCGCGTGCGTGGTGGAATTGCCGGTGCGCCGCGCCGCCTACCAGTTGATGCCCTTGTCCGAACTGAAGCGCCTTTCGGACTGGTGCCGCCAGCACCGGGTCCACTTCCACATCGACGGCGCCCGATTGTGGGAATCGGCCGCCAGTTACGGCGTCAGCCTCGCCGAACTGGGGGAGCTGGCCGATACGGTTTATGTGTCCTTCTACAAGGGACTGGGCGGACTTGCCGGCGCCGCGCTTGCCGGAGAGCGAGAACTGCTTGACCGGGTCCAGGTCTGGAAAAAGCGGCTGGGCGGCGACGTGAATACCGCTTTCCCCTTCGCCCTTTCCGCCCTCGACGGCCTGGACCGGCGCTGGCCACGAATGCCGGCATATCTTGATCGGGCGCGGCGCATGGCTGCAGCATTTAGGGAAAGGGGCTTTCGAACCGTCCCCGACGTCCCCCACGTCAACGCCTTTCAGGTTATCCTGCCCGGAGAACCAGCAGCCTTGATGGCAGCCACCCGCGAATTTGCCCGTCGCCACGGCATTTGGCTGTTCAACGCGTTCATCCCGGATCAGCGTCCGGGCTATTCCCGTACTGAAGTTGTTATCGGGGATGCGGCCGAGCGATACAGTGACGAAGAGGCGGTGACTTGGGTCGAGGAATTGGCTGCGCTTTAATGTGATGCAGTGCCGGATTGGGATCGCATGGCAAGAAAGATGCAGGGGATTGCGAGAAGTGCAATCATGTCCGCGCCCATCAGCGGTAGAGTCCAGCTCAATGCAGCGTGCTCAGCGACCATCCGGTCGCTGACAAAGCCAATCGCGAATGATACGGCACCAATCGCGAAGATATTGATCAGCAGCATGTTGAGCCCGGTCGAGGTCGCCTTGAGCCGCGCCGGCAACAGTTCCTCGATCACTGCGAAGATCGGGCCATAGAGCACGGTCATGAAGAGGATCGAACCGACCATCCCGGCCATGAACAAGGGTGAGCCGCCCGGCGCCAGCCGGTAGCATAGCAGCAGCGGCGCAAGCACCAGCAGCACCAGGAAAATGGTCCGGGCCCGGTCCCAGCCGAGCCGCCGCGCGGCCCAATCGACCAGCAGGCCGGAACCGAAAGTCCCGACCAGCCCCGCCATCACGAAGGTTCCGCCATAGACGGCGGCTCCGGTACCCTTGTCATAGCCCTTCTCCGCGACCAGCCAGAGCTGGACGAAGGGACTTGTGGCGGAATGGGCATGAGCCAGGATGATCGCGAGCGAAGCCCACATGATCCGCGGCACCTGCCGCCACAACTTGAAGATTGCGCCGAGGTTGCCCAGCAGGGTCGGGGTCTCGGTCAGTTCCGGCGGCTTGTCGCGGACCCTGAGCAGGCCAGCGAGTGCGATGAGGCCAATTCCACCCATGCCGATGAAGACCCAGCGCCATCCGATCATCGGCCCCAGCATCGCCGCGATGAGAAAGCCGCCCCCATTGCCGATCGGGATGCCCGCGAAGAACAGGCCAAGCGCCCCAGCCCGGTGACGCTGGTCGACCCGGGCAAGGATGATGTTGCTGGCGGTAGGAACCAGCGTTGCCTCACCCGCCGCCACGAAGGGCCGCGCGCCGAGGAGAGACCAGAAACCCTGGGCTAGGCCCGATAGGGCCGTGAACAGGCTCCATATGCCGAGACCACTGGCGAGAACCCGGACCCGCCCAATCCGATCCGCCATTACCCCTGCCGTCAGCGCGGCAAATGCATAGACCCCGCTGAAGGCGAGACCGGCGATCAAGGCAAACTGACTGCGGTTCAGTTCCAGATCGTGCATGATGTCACCGGCAAAGGCGGCAACAAGCTGACGGTCGATCTGGTTGACGATGTGCAAGGCCAACATGAACAGGATAAGGCCCGCAGGATTGGCATCGCCTTGCCGGCGCGGAGTGGGCACAGCCACGTCGGTCATTCAGAACATTCCCCCGTTCGGGCTGATGATTTGCCCGGCCAGATAATGCCGATCGCTGGCCAGATAGCAAACCAAACCGGCATATTCGTCCATGGTGCCGAGCCGTCCGGCCGGGATCATCTGGTACAGCCGGTTGCGCGAATCCTCGTCGATCCGTTCGATGTAACTTTCGAAAGTCGGGGTCATCACGCCGCCCGGCGCAATGGCATTGACCATGATATTGGCACCGGCCACTTCCGCCGCCACCGCCCGGGTAAAGGCGATGACCGCACCCTTGGTCGCCGAATAGTGCGGGCTATGCGCGCTGAATGCCGACAAGCCGGCGATCGAGGCAATGTTGACGATCCGGCCAAAGCGGCGCGGCTCCATCTGGCGCAGCGCCGCGCGGGTGCAGAAAAACACGCCGTGGACGTTTACGCCCCAGTACTTGAGCCAGTCAGCATCGCTCATCGCGCTGGTAAAGCCCAGCGTGTCGCGCGGTTCCGCGGTGGTCAGGTACGTGTAATGGCGGCTGCGGCGGACTTCGTCTTCGGGCGCTCCAGGCACCAGCGCGGCATTGTTGACCAGCACTTCGACCGGGCCAAGCTGTGCGGCAACCTCATCAAAGAAACGGTCCACCGCCGCGCTATCGCTAACGTCGCACAGCGCGGCATGGACCTCGCAGCCCTGTGCGCGCAGCTCGGCGGCGGTTTGTTCAAGCTCGTCGCCGCGCACGTCGCAGATTGCGAGGCGACCGCCCGCGGCGCCCAGCGCCGTGGCGATCGCCTGCCCGAGTCCGCGCGCCGCTCCTGTGACGACGCAGACCCGCCCCTCCATCTCGTTCACGCGTATTCCCACCGCGGCACGCCGCGCTGGCCGGGCTGGCGATTGGGCGAATAGCCCAGCTTGCGCAGGGTTTCGTCGGTCGACTGGTAGAAGGTGCCGATCTGGTAGATCGCCTTGGCTTCCGGCCCGGTGGCCACGTCGCGGTGCAATTCGTTGGCGATGCGCACCATCTGTTCGACCTGCTGAACCGAGCTCATCCGCTCGCCCTTGCGGCTCCACAGGTTGTCCTCGATCCCGACGCGGACGTGCAGGCCAAGGGCGATGGCAATCGCGCTGAACGGCGCGACATTGCGCATCACCGTCTCGATTGTCAGCACCGCGCCATCCGGCACGCGGCGGGCGAACTCGAT
>CAZNBX010000002.1:0-49940 GCA_964571305.1 uncultured Novosphingobium sp. | reverse complement strand
GTTGCGTCGAGCAGCTCCTCCAGGTCCTCGCGGAAACCCATGTCGAGCATCTCATCCGCCTCCTCGAGCCCGGCCACCGCCAGGCCGGTAAGGTCGAGCGCGCCGCGTTCCAGATGGTCGCGCAAGCGCCCGGGGGTGCCGACGACGATGTGCGCGCCATAGTTGAGCGCGCGGCGTTCGCGCATCGGATCCATCCCGCCGACGCAGGTGACCACCCGTGCGCCGGTTGGCTCGTACAGCCAGGTCAATTCGCGGCTGACCTGGATTGCCAATTCGCGGGTTGGGGCAATGACCAGCGCCAGCGGGGTTCGGGCGGCAAGAACCTTGCCATCCTCGGCAAGCAGCTGCGGTGCCATGGCGAGGCCAAATGCGACGGTTTTGCCCGATCCAGTCTGGGCTGAAACAATCAGGTCGCGGCCAAGCGACTCGTCCTCAAGCACGGCGGCCTGAACCGAGGTAGGAGCGGAATAGCCACGCGCAGCGAGCGCGTCGCCGAGCAAGGCATAGGGGGTCTGAAAGGTCATGATCTCACGAAAGCTAGGGCAAACGGCCGTCTGGGCCGTGGGCGGAATCAAACTCCGCCATCAGTGACGAGGCCCTAGGCGCTTATCGGCGCAGCGACAACGTTTATCGGCAGCATTGCGGCTGGCTCAATCGCAGTTGCCTGAATAGCTCTTTGCTCGCAAATTATTGTCAGCCCGGCTTCGCGGAGGCAAGATCGAGTTTTGATGGAAGTTCGCGGGTATGAATGCCAAAGCTGTTCGCCGCTGTGCGGAGCTAATGTGAGCTATATGTTGAATGTTAAGTATTTGTAGAATTGGATTTTAAATCAGATATGTCCCTGGAAACATCTTTTCCTCTCAGCCGGATAACTACTCGCTACAGTGAGGTTGAGGACAGGATTCTCGTGTCGGGATCGGCCCCTGGCGATGTTGTTTTTACGGCGTGGCTAACTCGCCGCCTCTTAAATAGGCTCGTTCAAAACCTCTCCAACCTACTGTCTCCAAGAGATCAGGATGGCCTATCGAAAATATTAAATGAATTTTCTCAGCAGAAGGCTGAGTCTCTGATAGGCTCAGTCCCAGCTGTAAATCTTACCCCGGAAGTGAGTTCAATAGAAATTTTAGTAGAGACAATAGATATTGAAAACTTTAAAGATTTTTATCGTATAATCTTGAAAAATAGTGATAAAAAATACTCTGGAATATTAATATTCACAAATAGAGATATCCGGCAGTGGCTTTCTATATTGCGGAAGAAATATCAATTGGCTGATTGGTCAACCAATGCTTGGCCGGTGTGGCTTTTGCAGCGCGATGCGGATCGGGCCTCACCGCGACCGACTGCTTAAACTAACTGGATGAACCGTGGGCGCCTGTTCGGGGGGTGCTGATTTAGCATTGAGGTCAACCAGCGCTTACCCTGGTCCAATCTTTAGAGGTTAACACCTTGATTAGGGTATTTACCTAAACGGGCCTTCGCTCGAAAATAATTTTTCAAGGTTTTCATTATGCCGAGTAGGGCGAGGCTTGTGGGCGATTGATAAATATGGACCACAAGTGGACTGGGCGACAGTGCATGGCTTGTCGGCTTGGATTTTGATCAGGCTAGCCAAGCTCTCGAAAACAGACTGAAATTCAATTGTGGGCTGACCTGCTCGGGTGCCTTGATTGTGAATAACCCCATTGCTAGGCGCGCCGGAGGCTACGAGTGCTGCGCAATTGCGGCGCGGCGTGGTTTTAGATCTTTCGGTTTTATCTCTACTGGAGAATGACATGGCTAAAAATGACAACGCGTCCCCGAAGGTGACCATAGATGGCCAGGACTACGCGCTAGATAGTTTATCGGAAATTGCGACGGCGCAGCTGTTGAGCTTGCAAGCGGTAGACCGCCGAATTGAAAATTTGCAGGAAGAGCTTGCGATCCTTCAGACTGCTCGCATTGCCTATGGCAACGCTTTGAAGACCGCTCTCGAGGCATAAGTCGGCCTCCTCGAGTTGATGAAAAAGGCGAGGTTAACCTCGCCTTTTTTATTTTGGAAGGCCGACTTATCATAAACCTGCGGCTATCGCCATGTCCCGCAATCGCTGCGTCAGTCATATTGTTTAATCGAAGTTGCGATATCCTCCGAGATCGAACCAGGCGGGGTTGAGTGGCTACCTTGGTCAACGACGACACTGGATAGGTTCGATGCAGAATATGAGCATCTGAGCCGCCATTATCATGTTTAAAACCTATGCCTGGCTGAAAGATCCTCCGCACCTCGGGTCGCCATGCACTTGCCTCTACGGCCGCCTTCACTCTGAATTAAGCGTCTTGGCGCTGCCATCGCCTTTTATTGTTCTGACAATTCACCGGCGCAGCAGCGTGCGGAATTCCGGGGCAGCTTTTGGGGCGCTCAATTTAGCGTCACCGAGAGTGAAAACACAGTTTTACGTACTATTTATAATAATAAAATAACATAAATATTAAAACGTATTGCTCGAATCGGGCGTGGGGCTGCAATCTTCCCTGCGGCCTTAAGGGTATAGAGATATTTGCGTATGCAATTTAGATATAATTTACCATGATATTATATAGAGCAAGTATACGTATAAGTTTCTATGTTGCCACTTGGTCAGCATTGTTTCGTTTGTACAGTCGCTAGCATTTATTTTACTTGCAAAGCGGGCGGCTCTGATGCAAAGAATCCTACAAAATCATACAGCCTTTTTCACAAGGATCTGAAATGGCACATAAAGTTCGTGTACAAACGTCGAAAAAAACAAAGCTGCACAGCAAGAAGGTGCGCAAGGAAGGCGACGGGAATGTGCAAGGTCTCGGTGAAAAAGTTCGCGATGACGAGGATGTGGGTGGTCAGTCGGGCTCGAGCAGGGATGCAGGCTCGGCTGGCTCTGCTGGCGGCTCCGGAGGTTTGGGCTCCGTGGCGATCATCGTTGGTGGCATAGCGGCGGCTGGCGGCGTTGCTGCGGCTGTTGCTGGCGGCGGCGGTAACAAGGCGCCGGTTTTTTCAAGTCCGTCGGCTACGGCTACCGTGGCTGAAGATGGCACTGTTAATGTTGCTTTGTCGGCCACCGATAGTGATCCGCTGACCTACACTGTCTCGGCGCCCGCTAATGGTTCCGCGTCAGTGTCGGGTGGCAACGTCATTTACACGCCGAAGAAGGACTTCAACGGGACCGACACTTTCACCATTACGGCTTCCGACGGAAAGCTCTCCTCAGTTCAGACAGTCACGGTCACGGTGACGGCTGCTAATGATGCCCCGGTGATCACTTCGGGTGCGACGGCGGCTGTTGCTGAGAATGCTGCGGTCTCGACTGTTGTTTACACTGCGGCTGCGACCGATGTTGATGCCGGCGATACGCGCACTTTTTCGCTTACGGGAACTGACGCGGCGCTGTTCAACATTGATAGTGCGACAGGCGTTGTAACACTCAAGGCCTCGGCTAACTATGAGGCGAAGGCGAGCTACAATATCAACGTGGTTGCCACCGACCGGGCGGGGCTGACGGCAAGCCAGGCAGTCGTGGTCAGTGTAACCGACGTCAACGAGGCGCCGGTAATTACGTCGGTCGCAACTGCTAGTGTTGCTGAAAATGCGGCTGCTTCGACAGTTGTTTACACTGCGACGGCAAGCGATGTGGATGCTGGCGATGCCCGTACCTTCTCGCTGGCGGGGGCTGACGCGGCGCTGTTCAACATTGATAGCGCGACGGGCGCTGTGACGCTTAAGGCCTCGGCTAACTATGAGGCCAAGGCGAGCTACAATATCAACGTGGTTGCCACCGACCGGGCGGGGCTGACGGCAAGCCAGGCAGTCGTGGTCAGTGTAACCGACGTCAACGAGGCGCCGGTAATTACGTCGGTCGCAACTGCTAGTGTTGCTGAAAATGCGGCTATTTCGACGGTTGTTTACACTGCCACTGCGAGCGATGTGGATGCTGGCGATGCCCGTACCTTCTCGCTGGCGGGTGCCGATGCGGCGCTGTTCAACATTGATAGCGCGACGGGCGTTGTGACGCTCAAGGCTTCGGCTAACTATGAGGCGAAGGCGAGCTACAATATCAACGTGGTTGCCACCGACCGGGCGGGGCTGACGGCAAGCCAGGCGGTCGTGGTTAATGTAACCGACGTAAATGAAGCGCCTGTGATCACGTCTGATGCGACCCGGTCGATCACGGTCAATGAAGACACGGGGGCAGTCTTCGCAATTGATGCGACTGATCCCGA
Organism: uncultured Novosphingobium sp.; assembly: GCA_964571305.1. Lineage (GTDB taxonomy): Bacteria > Pseudomonadota > Alphaproteobacteria > Sphingomonadales > Sphingomonadaceae > Novosphingobium. The sequence continues at coordinate 45,707 of CAZNBX010000002.1, read as the reverse complement.
TGTGGGGGCGGTCCTATCTGCATCGATTGCTACCGGACCGGCAAATGGACGGCTGTCGACCGATGGTGCGGGTCAGAATATTTACACGCCGAACGCCAATTTCAATGGCACCGACAGCTTTGTTATCCGTGTCTCGGATGGTACACTTGCGACCAGCTATACCGTTAACGTGACGGTTACCCCGGTGAATGACGCTCCGACGTTTGCGGCGGCGAGCCAGGCTGTGACCACCGACGAAGATGTGGCGAAGGCTGTTACGCTTGCGGCCACCGATGTTGACGGCGATGCCTTGGTCTACACGGCTGGCGCTGCGGCAAACGGTACGGTCGTTGTTTCCGGTAACACTGCGACCTACACGCCGCGGGCCGATTTCAATGGCGCCGATAGCTTTGTTGTCACCGCGTCCGATGGCAAGGGTGGCACCACCACCCAGACGGTTAACGTGACGGTGACGCCGGTGGATGACAGCATCGATGTTCTCGATGATACGACTGCTACCACTTATACCGCGACTTCTGGTGTGATTGATGTCTTCACTGACAATTCAAGTCAAAAGACCAACGCCATCATCACTGGAATGACCAGCGAAGATAAGGTTGTGGTGAGCGGAGCTTCGACTGACTACAGCTTTACCTCTGTGGGATCCGACATCCAAATTACGTATAACAACACCACTTCTGGTGTCGTGAACGTCATGGTCCTCAAGGGTATCGCTGGCTCTGGTTTCATTTCTGACGAAGCCTCTGCTGAAGCGTCGGTTGGATGGAATTTCTTCACTGCATTGACCCAGCCGAACGGTTCTGGGGGTAGTGGAACTGCTGGTACAGGCGGGAATCTGGACATTGACAATGATGCCAATACGCTGACCCAAGCAACCATTACGGCAACTGGCGCCAATGCTTACACAGAAGACGCCAATGTTGGGAACTATGTGAAGATCAATGGTTTCGGGGGCGACGATACGATTACAGTATCAAACGCCCTGACGTCGAATTACAGCTTCACCTCTGAAGGGACCGACATTCATATCACATACACAAATTCGAGCGGCGTGGTGAATGATATCACGCTGGTCGGGGTTGTATCTGCAGGTACCTACATTGGTAGCGAGGCAGATGCTGAAACTGCGCTTGGTCGAGACTTTTTCAAGAACAGTGCAGTTAGCGAAAGCGCGGATACTAAGAGCCTTGACATTGGAACGTCGGTTGCCACCGCTACTGTGAGTGGTGCCGGGGCATCTGTAACCTTTAGCGACAGTGCCGCACAGAATTCCTACGTGAAGATTACAGACTTCACGTTAGGTGACCTCATTCAGGTTACTGGAGCAACTGAAGACCAGTATAGCTTCAGCTCGGGAGACCTGGATAATGATGGATCGGCCGACGATCTCTCAATTACCTTTAGCAATGCAGGATCGGGAGTTGTGAACGACATTCAGATTTTGAACGTTGTCAGCCCAACTGCCTTTGTCTTCGACAAGGCAACTGCTCAAGCGGCGGTTGGATTTAACTTTATTACTTTTGGCTAACGTACCTACTGGTGTGTCTTCACACTCAATTAGATTTTTAGGGGAATTATCACATGGCACGTCTTACTCTTTCTGCTAGTGAATCGGTCGGCCTTTCTTCAGGCTCCTTTACGATTTACGGCACGGCCACTGGCACTGAAACGGTTACCGTCAGTGTTGGCGCGTCGGTCACTCTCGATGCTTCGTTCAATCGCGGCGGAGACGTGATTTCTCTTGCTGGAAATGCCGGTTCTTATTCGGCGATCCGGAGTGGTTCGTCGGTCATTTTGACTGACACGTCAGGCGCAACGGTAACGATCCCGGTTGGTACGACTGCCGCTACGGTCAAGTTCGCCGATGTGGCTGCCGGTCGCGCCCTGGTCTACGACACGACAATCGGCGCCATTAGCCTTGGCTCGCAGACAGTCTCTGCAGCGACCGTGGCGGTCGCAGCAGGTTCCGGCGGATCGACTTCCGACGCTGCGAAGACCATGGTGCTCACCACTGGTCTCAACTCGGGTGCGGCCTTCACGGGTGGCTCTGGCGACGACAATTTTGATGGGTCGACCTCGAATTCGCTGAATACTGGCGACGTTCTCGCAGGTGGAGCGGGTACTGATACGCTCTCGGCAACCCTTAACGGTAACGCTGCCCCGACCATTAGTGGCGTTGAGGTTATCAATGTCACCGCAACTGCCGGTGGTAGCGCCACAACACTGAGCTTGGCAAATGTCACTGGCGTGACGACTATCAATAACGTCGGGAGCGGAAATAACCTCACTCTCAATAATGTTGGGGTGGTGCCTACTACTGTTGGTGTTAGTTCCACTAGCGCTGCGACGACACTGAATTTCACTACTGCTGCTCTTGCGGGAACGGCAGACAAGTTGACAGTCAAGTTGGACGGCGCATCTACCGCAGACGTTTTGCTCGGTCATGTGGCGGGCGCTACTGGCGAGGTTGAAACCGTTAGCCTTGTTTCTGGCTCTGTCACCAATACGGTGAACACCCTCGGAGGCGCGGCTGTTGGTTCGACAGTTGAGATCTCTGGCGATCAAGATTTGGTGATCTCCAACGCGCTTGCAGGCAGCGTGACGACGATCTCCGCCGGTTCTGCTACCGGCGCAGTGACTTTGACTACGGGGGCCAATGGCACGACCGTCACCACCGGTTCCGGAAACGACGTGATTACAGGTGGCAATGGCAATGACGTCATTTCGACGGGAGCCGGTGATGACACCATCACTTCGGGGTCTGGTTTCGATAACGTCAACGGCGGTGCTGGTAACGATCGCATCGAATTTGACGGCGCTGCTTTCGGCTCGCCGGATACCGTAGCAGGCGGTGATGGCACTGATACGATCGTTTTGACTGCAAATGCCACCTATGCGGACAGCGATTTCCGCAATGTCACAGGTGTCGAGATCATTACTGCATCGGGCAACCAGGGCCTTGTTGTCGATTTTAATGCCAATGCGGATGCTGCAAGTGTCAGCACCATTTCCGGTGCAGGCGCGGGTAACGACAACATTACCATTGGCTCGGCCTTCGACAACGCACTGCGCGTCAACCTTGGCACTGGCGATGATACGGTCGTTGCCGCGTCAACCTCGAATGTTGCACTTACGGTTTCTGCTGCCGCCGCAGCGATTGATGCAAATGACGCTCTTACCGGCGGCAATCTCTCGGGCGACGTTATTCGCCTGTCGGCTGGCGGTACGGCGACCTTCGGCGGGGCCGTAACCAAGTTTGAAACAATCGAAGTTGTCGCAGGTAGCACTGCAGATGCGGACATTGTTATTAACATGAATGACAACATGATCGCCGGTGCCAATAGCATCACGATCAATGCAACTGGTCTGGCAAACAGCAATGCAACACTGACCCTCGTCTCGGGCGAGTCCAACACCAATGCGACTCTTAACGTGACAGGCGGCGCTGGTGCGGACACGATCACTGGCGGTAGCGAGAAGTCCAACTTCGCGGGCGGCGCTGGTAATGACGTGTTTAAATTTGCCAGTTCGGTGCTTGATGCGAACGACACCGTAGACGGCGGAGATGGAACGGATACGATCCAGCTCACCGATAATACCGGTGGCTATGCCGATAGCGATTTCACGAACGTTCGGCTCGTAGAAAAGGTGTCGGTTGTTGCTGGTACGACTGATTGGTCGGCAACCTTCAATGGTAACGCTGATGCCGCAGGCTTCTCGACCGTTGCGGGCGCGACAAACTCGAATGAGAACATTTCGCTTGGTTCGGCCTTTGATAATGCCTTGCGCATTGATCTTGGCGGCGGTGATGACACTGTTCGCGGTGCATCGTCGAACGCTGCGGTGACGGTTTCGACGAACGCTGCCAACTACTCCGTCGGTGACAGTCTGGTGGGCGGTGCCGGTACTGGCGACGTTATCCGCGTAACCATGGGTGCAGGCGGTGAAACCGCTGTATTCGGGAACGTAAGCGGCTTCGAAACCATAGCTTTGGTTGGTAGCAGCGATAATGACGTTACCATTACGATGAATGACACCATGATCGCTGCGAACGGCTCGCTGACCGTCGATGCGACTGACCTCAGCAACAGCAACGCAACGCTGACGCTGACTTCAGCGGAAACGACGACAACTGCGGTCCTGACTGTCAATGGCGGCGCTGGTGCAGACACCATCACCGGCGGTGCTGAAAAGTCCAACTTTGCAGGAAATGACGGCAATGACGTCTTCGTCTTTGACGCCGACTACCTGAATTCGTCGGATAGCCTTTCGGGCGGCGCTGGCAGCGATACTCTGAAGATTTCTGCACACCATGCTAATGGCGTCCAGGATAGCGACTTTGCGCGCATTTCTGGTATCGAAACGCTGACCGTGACAGCCTCCGCTAACGCGGTTGTTGCTACCCTGGGAGCTAATGCAGACGCTTCTGCGGACTTCGCCACTATCACAGGTGTTGGCGCTGCAAACGACGTCATCACTGTTGGTGCCGGCTTCGATAACGCGCTTCGTATCAACCTCGCTACTGGCGACGACAAGGTCGATGCCTCGGCCTCCGCTGCAACCGTTACTGTTAGCTCTTCTTCAGTTGCCTATGACGCTAACGATACGCTTATCGGCGGCACGGGTGCTTCAGACACCATTCGCATCGTTGCCGACAACGATGCGACGGGCGCTGTATTCGGCAGCAGTGTCAGTGGTTTTGAAAAGATCGTGGTTGCTGGCGACAACGACCTCGATGTCAAGATCATGACTAGCGATGCGATGACGAATCGTTCCGTTACGCTCACGGTTGATGCAACGGACCTCAGCAACAGCAACGCAACGTTGACGTTTGTCTCGGGGGAAGCGACCGATGAACTCGTTACCGTTAATGTTACCGGCGGAAACGGTGCAGACAGTATCACTGGCGGTCTTGAACAGTCGAACTTCTCGGGTGGTGCGGGTAACGATACCTTCACTTTCTCGGCAGCTAACTTGAACGCATATGATACGGTTAATGGCGGCACCGGCACCGACACCCTGTCGGTTTCTGGGGTTATCGTTGACAGCGATTTCACCTACGTTTCGAACGTTGAAGCACTTTCATCCTACTCCGGCGGTGTCGATTTGACCTTGGGTTCGGCGGCCGATGCTTCTGGTCTTGCGACGGTCACTGGAGGGTCTTCGAACGACAGTGTTAGGATTGGTGCTGGCTTCGATAACGCTATCCGTGTGGCAATCGGAGACGGTGTGGACGTTGTGAATGCTAATGGCTCTGCGGCGGTCGTTACTGTTGCTTCCACTGTTGCAATCACTTCAGCGGACACGCTCATCGGTGGTAGTACCGCAGATGACGTGATCAGCATTTCGGCCAACACTGCAGCTTCGTTCGGCGGTAACGTTTCTGGATTTGAAACTCTTACGGTTTCTTACAATGCTGGCGTCGCTGATGTGACTTCGATTGTGGTTCATAACAATATGACCGCCTCAGGAGCGACCTTGACGGTTAATGCAGCCGCGGAGAACGCATCCACAGACACCTTTAATTTCAGTGGTGGAGCGGAACTCGATGGTAAGTTTAATATTACCGGTTCTGCTGGTTCTGACTCTATCAGTGGTGGTCTCCAGGCTGATACCATTTCAGGTGGTAATGGTGCAGACATCATCCTCGGCGGTGGTGGTGCGGACGTTCTCACCGGCGGACTGGGTGCCGATACGATCATTGGTGGGGCTGGAAGTGACTCCATCGTATTGACTGAAGCGTCTGCGTCGGCTGATTATGTCAAGTTCTCATCGAACCTGTTTACCGAAGCTGGCGATACGATCACGGGCTTTAACGCCAACACAGGAGCGGACGTAATCGAGTTCAGCAACGCGGCTGTTACTACCGGTGCGAACTCGAACGCTACACTGCTGACTACGGATGTTAATGGGACGATTGGTGCGAATGATGTCTTCATCGAAATCACGACCACTCTTTCGGATCTCACAACTGCAAGTTCAGTAGCAAGCAGCCTGTCTGGGTTCACGGTTTCGGAAGTTGCTAATGGTGAAACTGTGATCTTTGCGCTACAGGATGGTGCGGACACCTACCTGTGGGCGTTTACCCAGGATGGTCGTGCGGGCATTCAATCCAGCGATCTTACCTTGGTTGCGAAGGTTGTTGGTGTGACTGACATTGCCAACGGTGACCTTGCACTGGGTGCTTAATTAAGGCCCTAGGTTCACAACCTTACTTGGAAGGGGGGGCGGGAACGTCCCCCCTTTTTTCTAGAGAAAACCATGCGCGGACAGAACAAAGCCATCGATAATTCGGTTGAAGGTAAAAAGGAGGTTCCGTTTAATGAGCTGGTCGAGGTGCTCGAAAAGCGTATTCAAACTGGCGATTGCGATGCTCTTGAAGTAACCCTCCAAGCGATAGTTGATGCTGGATTGAGTTTGAAAGATGCCGGCCTTCGCCATCGCGGTATTAGCGACGCTGCGATCGTGCATCATTACACCCGCTTTGCGTCGGTCATCACGCATATCATCACTACATATGACCAAGCCATTTCGCTTGCTCGTTATGAGGCCATATGTTGGCGTAAGCAGGACATCTCCTACATCTTCGCGGTTAGTGGATACCGGGGGATGGCTCACTTGGTGAATCTGTGTTCTAGCCGCAATGAAGATGGGTCACTGTCTTTAAAGAAGAACCGGGCGCTCTTGTTGCTTGCGTTCCTCGATATTGATCACCTGACGTCAGAGTTATTGGATTTCGCATTCACCCAAAACCCATCTCTTCTTCTGCCTCTGATGATTGGTTGGTTGTCGCAGCGCGCCATCATGACCGAGCGTGGTGAAAATAATCGAACCAAAATCCTCCAGTCAGGACATCTAATTGAGACTGTGCAGATTGAGGATCGGCACCTACCGATGCTGTCGGTTGCTTACATGTATGTCACGTACGCGGTCTATCCAGGAAAACATGAATTCAAGCGCAGTTTAAATAAGCTTTACCGTCAATTGCTTGAGCGTAGACACCTCCATCTACGCAACATTGTGTTGCCTAAGCGCAAGAAGCCTCGATTGTTGGTGATCCATGAATGGTTTTCGCACAGTCATGCAATGTATCGCTGCTATGCGCCATTGATTGAGGCGCTTGGTAAGAAATTCGAGCTCCATTCCTTGGCGAGCAGGGAAGGGATCGACAACGAAGCGGCTAAGATGTTCAAGAGTTCAACAGTTGTTGAACCGCTGAAGGTTGGGATCCCCGGCATTCTTAAAGAAATTGAGCGGCTAAAGCCTGACGCGATTTTCTACCCTAGCGTGGGCATGGCTTACTGGGTGATCCTGTTGTCGAACCTGCGACTTGCCCCGGTCCAGTTTGCATCCCAGGGGCATCCGGCCACTACCATGAGCCCGGTGATTGACTTCATGTTCGTTTGGCGTCGTGGCTTTAAGTCTGACCATCTTTACAGCGAGAAGGTGGTCGTTGGGCAGACGGATTCCCTGTTCGCGCCGCACAAGGGGCTCGCAAGCGCGCGGCCTAATCCCCGCTACACGGTGGCGACTTCAGAAGTGAACATTGCCATCAATGCGAAGCTGATGAAGCTAAACCACCAGATTCTTAGCATCTGTCGCACTGTGACCGAGCGGTCGGCACTGCCCGTCATCTTTCAGTTCTTCCCGGGTGAACGGGGCTGGGCATTTGATGGTATCTCACAGACTATTGCTAGTCATGTGCCCAATTCGGTCGTCCACCCGCTGATGAAGTACGAGGATCTCCTTGAAAAGATCAGCATGTGCGACTTCGCGATGTCACCTATGCCGTTCGGTAACACCAATAGCGTGATTGATTGCAGCTTACTGGCAGTGCCCAATGTTGGGTTTGTGGGTGAGGAACTGTCCGCACAGACCGATGCGTTAGTGATGGAGCTGTTTGGCGCCCCACTCGAGTTGATCAACGCGGATTTGGCTTCCTACACTGAGTGTGCGGTCAAGCTTGCAAACGATTTGGAGTTCCGGATGAAGATCCGGCGCTCGCTGAATCGGGATCACATTTACAATTCGATTTACGACAAGGATCCGAACGTAAGCCTGACGGGCGATATTGAGCAGATTTGGAGTGCGTTCTCTGAATTCGCCAAAAAGAACTGCACCGAAGGAACCGGCGATGTACGTAACTAAGCCATTTCTTCCCCCATTGGACGAATTCGTCCCCTATCTGGAGAAGATCTGGAAGAGCGGGCAGCTGACCAACAATGGTGCCTTCCATGTCAAGCTGGAACAGGAGCTTGCCCGGTACCTGGGGGTATCCCACATTTCGTTGTTTAACAACGGCACGGTCGCCCTGCTTGCGGCGTTAAAGCTTTTCGCACTGGCCGGCGAAGTTATCACCACCCCTTACACCTTTGTTGCCACTACCCATGCGCTCCGCTGGAACGGTATTACCCCCGTGTTCGGTGACATCGATTCTGCGACTTTCAACCTTGATCCGCGTTCCGTAGAACGGCTGATTACCGAGCGAACGACGGCCATCATGCCAGTCCATGTTTATGGTGGGCCGTGCGATGTCGATGCGTTTCAGACATTGGCCGATCGCTATGGACTGAAACTGATCTACGATGCTGCCCATGCCTTTGGGGTGCGCCATGGCGGGCAAAGCGTTCTGAACTATGGCGACGCGTCGGCACTCAGCTTCCATGCCACTAAAGTGTTCCACACATTTGAGGGGGGCGCGCTAGTCCTCAATAGCGCTGAGGACAAATCCCGGATAGACCAGCTGAAGAACTTTGGCTTCGTCAGCGAGACCGAGGTGGACGCCATCGGCATCAACGGGAAGATCAATGAGGTCCAGGCGGCCATGGGGCTGCTGCACTTGAGATACATCGATGAGGCGATCGCGGCGCGCCGCAACGTGGGCCAGCTGTATTGCGCGCGGTTGGCAGACGTTCGGGGCATCGATTTGCCTGATATTTGCTGGAATTCCCAAAATTACTCGTATTTTCCCGTAATTGTTGGCGAAGATTACTCCGTTTCCCGTGATGGACTTTACGCAGCGCTGCGCAACCAAGGCATTATCGCGCGAAGATATTTCTACCCGTTGGTAACCGATTTTGAGGTCTATCGGGATTGCGCGCCAGAGAATCTGGGATTTCCTGTAGCTTCCGATGTTGCGGCGCGCGTGATTTGCCTGCCCATCTATCCCGGGATGACGGAATCGGATGTAGAGAGGGTTGTTTCCACAATTGTGAAACTTGGGCCGGATGCAATGGCAAAGGTCATGGCGTAGGGGCTATTGTGACACCTTGTGTGAACCTCTGGTGTTGGGGTTCCAAGTTTCGAAGTAATAAAAGCTGGATAGGCTGATGGATTTACATGAACTAGCCAGGGATATCCGGCGGGATATCCTTCAGATAAGCTTCAGATGTGGAACAAGCGCCCACCTGGGAGGCGGGCTGTCAATGGTCGAGATCATGGCAGTGCTGTTCGGCCAGGAACTGCGGCTCGATCCGAAGAATCCCCGGATGCCTGAACGCGACCGGTTCATCCTGAGCAAGGGCCATGGAGTACTGGGTTATTTTGCAGCGCTGAAGAACGTTGGACTGGTCTCGCAGGAGATTTTTGACTCTTTCCAGACGAACGGCAGTCCGCTGATTGCCCACCCGGTGATGAACCTCGATCTCGGCATCGAGACGTCCAACGGCAGCCTGGGTCAGGGTCTGGGTTTCGGGGCCGGCCTATGCCTCGGCGCCAAGAAGCTGGGCCAGGATTATCGAACCTATGTCTACATGGGTGACGGCGAATGCAATGAGGGTTCGGTCTGGGAGGCGGCCATGCTGTGCCCGCAGCTGGGTTTGGACAACCTGGTAGCCATCGTTGACAACAATGGCTTGCAAAGCGACGGCCCGACCAAAGGTATTGTCGACCAGGGCAACCTCGCCGAGCGCTGGCGCGCCTTTGGTTGGCACGTGCTGGAGATTGACGGGCACGACGTCGGACAAATCCAGGCGGCCTTCGCTGCAGCCAGATCCACATCAGGCGTTCCATCAATCTTGGTAGCCAATACCGTGAAGGGTAAAGGGGTCTCCTTCATGGAGCACAACAACGAATGGCACCACAACCGTCTGACGGAGGTGAACTACAAGGCCGCGATGGAAGAACTGGGCTTCGTACATGCAGTTTGAGATCAACCCCCGTAATGCCCGCAACTGGTCCCGAATTGGTGCCCGCGGGGTCTATGGTCTTGCGATGTACGAAGCGGCCAAGGCCACCCCTTCGGTCTTGGCGGTTTCTGCCGACCTCGGCAAGTCGTCTGGCCTTGACCGCCTGGCGGCGGACTTCCCGGCACAGTTCGTCAACTGCGGCATTGCCGAACAGAACATGGTAAGTTTCTCTGCCGGGCTTTCCCGCTCCGGTTTCAAGGTCTTTTCCTCTTCGTTCGCCCCGTTCATCGCCATGCGGGCGAGCGAGCAGGTCCGGATGAATCTGGGATACATGGAGGAGCCAGTTAGGCTGGTCGCGATCGGCAGCGGCCTGGCCATGGGCTTCCTGGGCAATTCACATTACGGGATCGAGGACTTGGCGGTCATGCGCTCGATCCCAAACATGACGGTCGTCAGTCCGGCGGACTGTGCCGAAATCTTCAAGACGGTCGAAGCTGCCGTTGCACACCCCGATCCGATCTACATCCGTCTGACGGGCGCAGTAAATAACCCGGTAGTCTACCGGGAGGACTATGAGTTCCGGATCGGTCGGATCATCCCGCTCAGCAAGGGCAAGGATGTCACCATCCTTGCGTCCGGAACCATGGTGGCGGCCGCGATGAGCGCCGCTGAACTGCTGCGCTCGGCCGGGGTCGATGTGGGCGTTGTCAATGTTCATACGGTCAAGCCACTGGATACCGCAGGCCTGCGAGATGTGTTCAGCGACACCAGGACCGTTGTGACGGTCGAGGAGCACACTTTGATTGGCGGTTTGGGCAGCGCGATTGCTGAATTCAAGGCAGACGAGAACCTGGCCATTCCGCTTTTGCGCATGGGGATCCGCGACAGGTTCGTGAAGACGGGCGATTACGCTTACCTACTGTCAACCAACGGGCTTGACCCGGATTCAATTGCCGGTTCCATTTCGACTTGGCTGGAAGGTTGAGCGTCATGGGCCAGGCCGAACAGTGGACATTGATTTTCGGAGCCGGTGGGCTGGGGGTTGAGGTCGCCGATATCTGGCGTCGAGCCCGACTGTCCGGCACCGGCGAACAGCTGCTGTTTATTGATGACTTCAAGGCTGGGTCCGGTTGCGTGACGGACGTCAAGGTGGTCAGCCTGACCCAGGCGGCGAGCGATTATGCCGGCCATTCCTTTGTAATCGCCCTAGGCGAGCCGGCCGACCGCGCCCGGCTGTGGGGGCAATTGAAGCAGCTTGGCCTTGTACCGCGGGGCTCTCTGGCTGACCCGGGCAGCATCGTTTCGAACCATGCGACAGTCGGCGCCGGTACGATCATTTCGCAATTCACGACGGTGGCTGCACGCGCCGTGGTTGGCGAGAACGTCTCGCTGAATGTGGCCTCGATTGTTGGCCATGATGTCACCGTGGAGGACCATTGCGTCATATCCTCGATGGTGAACCTCGGCGGTGCCAGCACGATTCGGACCGGCTCCTACGTGGGGATGGGAGCGATAATCAAAGAAAAGATCACCATCGGTGCCAACTCCATCATCGGGATGGGCGCCGTTGTACATACAGACATTCCAGATGGCGTTATCGCTGTCGGCAATCCCGCGCGCGTGGTGCGGCGCAACGACAACCAGAAGGTTTTTAGGAACTAGAAATGACCAATCGTGAAAAATACGATCAGATCTTCAAAGAAACGTTCAACCTGTCGGATACCGATCTGACCGAACTTCTTGAGTACCAAAGCGTCAAGGAATGGGACTCAGTCGGGCACATGAGCCTGGTTTCGGCGCTCGAAGAGACGTTCGACATCATGCTCGAGATGGACGACATCGTCGATTTCGGCACTTATCACACGGGTATCGCGACTATGCGAAAGTATGGCGTGGAAATCTGATCGATGAATTTCTGGGATCTTCTGTCCAAGTTTGGAGACAGTCCGTGTCTCCATCATAGAGGCAGCGAAATCTCATACAGCGAGCTGGCACTGTTGGCCGATACCCTCTTCAGCCATCGGGCTAGGGGAGTGGCTTTCATCCTGAGCAACCGGAATGTCGAAACCATTACCGGCTATGTTGGAGCCTTGCGCAACGGCGTCGTGCCATTAATGTTGCCCGCCGACCTCGGCGATGCGGTGCTTGAGGAATATCTGGCGGTTTACCAGCCCCTGTATATCTGGCTCGACGCAGCCCGGGCCGACGTCATTGCCCGGCGACATCCGGCCCAAGTGGTGCAGACCCAGCATTCCTATGCATTGGTCGAATTCGCCCGGTCCGTCGCAGCGGTTGAGCTGCACCCGGATCTTGCGCTGCTGATGCCGACTTCCGGGTCCACGGGCGACCCGAAGCTCGTCCGGCTCAGTTACAGGAATGTTCAGGCCAATGCTGCCTCGATTGCCGGTTACCTGCCTATCGATGTGACTGATGTTGCCATTACGAACTTGCCGCTCAATTATTCCTATGGCCTGTCGGTCCTGAATTCCCACTTGCTGCTCGGCGCGCAGCTTGTCGTTTCCGAAGAAAATGTCTTCGATCGGGGCTATTGGGATCTGGTCCGAACCAAGTCGGTCACTAGCATTTCCGGCGTACCCTTCAGCTACGCGATGCTGCAGAAGCTTCGGTTTGAGCGGCTTGATCTGCCCTCGCTCAGGTTCATGACCCAAGCAGGAGGGCACATGGCACCGGAGATTACGCGCTACTTCGTCGAGGTCTGCCGCGCCAAAGGCATCGATTTCTTCACAATGTACGGCCAGACCGAGGCGACGGCCCGGATTGCCTATGTTCCGCCCGAACGCGCACTGGATAAACTGGGCACTGTCGGCCTCCCAATCCCTGGCGGACGGGTCGAGATTGTGCCGTCTTCTGCAGCTGAACCGGGCAGTGGCGTGGGCGAACTGGTCTATTACGGCGAGAACGTCTCGATGGGTTATGCCTCAAGCTGCGAGGACCTGGCGCGCGGCGACGATAACAACGGACGCTTGAGCACCGGCGATCTCGCCCGGGTTGACGATGAAGGCTTCATCACGATCGTGGGTCGACTGCGGCGCTTCGCGAAGATTTACGGCCATAATGTAAACCTGGACCAGGTCGAACGCATTCTGAAAGCCGCAGGGGTGGAGGCGATGGTAACGGCTCTGGACGACCGCCTGCTGATCCACGTGCTTGCAGGAGATGAGGATCGCGCCGCTGAAATTACGCGCGATCGCCTGACCGTGCCGCCCACCGCGCTTCTGGTGCGCTGCATCGAAGCCTTTCCAGTGCTTGGCAATGGCAAGCGCGATTATTACGCGCTTTCGGCGACCGCGACAGGATTGCAGTAGGATGTTGGTCCCCTACGAGCTGAACCCAAACCAGAAGGAGGTCCGGATTGCGGCAGAGATGTCGCGGCTTACGAATCTTCATCATGCTCGCTGCTCGATCTACCGAGATTACCTTGACCAGTTCGGGTTTGCAGCTGGTCCGGTATCGCACATTGCTGAAGCACCCTTCGTGCCAGTACGCTTCTTCAAGGAATTCGATCTGCTCAGTGTTCCGCGAGAAGAGGTGGTCAAGACGATGACTTCTTCCGGCACATCGGGTCGGCAGTCCCGGATCTTTCTCGACAAACATACCGCTCTTTCGCAGACCAAGGCCTTGTCCTCGATCATGGCCAGCTTCATCGGCACCAGACGTCTGCCCATGCTAGTCATCGATTGCGAATCCACGATCACGAACCGGAACCATTTCTCTGCCCGTGCGGCCGGCATCACCGGCTTTTCGCTCTTTGGCTCGAAGCGGGCTTTCGCCTTAGATGAGCAACTGCAACCCGACCTGGAGGCTATCCAAGCCTTTCTGGCTGCGCACGGCGAGGCACCCTTCTTCATCTTTGGGTTTACCTACCTGATTTATGCGAACTTCATGAGCACCCTGATTTCCGCCGGGGTAGAGCTGGATCTTCGCAATGGCATCCTGTTCCATGGTGGAGGCTGGAAAAAGCTTGAGACGCTGAAAGTGTCCGATGCGGAATTCAAGAGTGGCCTGCGGCAAGCTACCGGCCTTACTAAGATCCACAACTACTACGGCATGGTCGAGCAAACCGGCTCCATCTTTGTCGAGTGCGAGCATGGACGGATGCACGCCTCTAATTATTCCGACGCAATCGTTCGCGATCCGGTGACCTTCGAGGTCTTGCCCGAAGGCGAGGTCGGGGCACTCCAGATCTTGTCTACCTTGCCGCAAAGCTATCCCGGCCACTCCCTGCTCACCGAAGATGTTGGTGCAATTGTTGGAGACGGACCTTGCGCATGCGGCCGGTACGGGCGAGCGATCCGGATCGACGGCCGACTTGCGCGGGCAGAAGTAAGGGGTTGCAGCGACAGCTATGCTTGACGGCGTAAAAATTGTTGTAGGCGATCCGGCCGCCTTCGACTGGACATACTGCGATGCGCCATTCAGCGATCGCATTGTCAACTTCTGCGCCGACTTGTCGCGGTCGATCCTCACCGATCCGAGGTTCCGGGACTATCCGGACCTCATTACCTTCGGCTTCTTCTGCCGTAAGGCCAACGTGATGCGGATTGCGGCAGGTTATGCCGCAGATGGTGTACGGCTGGGGCGGGGGATCGTGTTTCACGTGGCACCGGCCAATATCCCCGTTAACTATCTATTTTCATTCATTTTTTCTGTCCTTTCCGGCAATGGCAATATCCTTCGCCTGCCAACGCGCCGGTTTCCGCAGGTGGAACTCGCCAATGCGCTTGTCGCCCAGCTTCTGGACCACCCAGACTATGCCGCGCTCGCCCGGGCCACGCTGTTCCTGGAAAGCGAACGCGACGCGACCTGTCTAGACGAATTCGTGCAGCGTGCCGATGGCATGATGGTTTGGGGTGGCGATCAGACCGTCCAGCACTTTCGCACCAAGCCGCGAAAGCCCCGCTCGGTTGAACTGTCTTTCTTCAACCGCTATTCGGCCTGCGTCTTTGATGCCAGGGCGATCCTGGCCGCCACCGATGATGAGCGTTTGAAGCTTTGCCAGCAGTTCTTCAACGACAGCTTTCTGGTTGATCAGAATGCCTGCTCTTCGCCGAGGCTGGTTTTTTGGCGCGGTGCCTTACCGATGGTTGAACAGGCCCAGGCCCAGTTCTGGCAAGCCATGGCCGAATACACGCAGCGGCGCTATACGCTCAACGGCGTCAGCGTGGTCGACAAGATGATCGAAACTGTAAAGGCTGTTCAGGCCTATCCGGATGCTCGGCTGGAGCATTCCGGGAACTATATCTACCGCCTGGCGCTGCCGCGCATCGATGCTGACATCACCCAGATCGAGGCACGGTTCGGCCTTTTCCTTGAGTCAGCCGCCGAAACCCTGGATCCGTTTTATCGTGCGATTAGCGAGAAGTATCAGACCATCACCACTTTTGGCGTCGCACCTGCCGTCATCGCCGAGGGCGTTCGCAAGCACCGCGTCAAAGGGATAGACCGGGTGGTCCCGGTCGGTGCCGCTCTGGAAGTCAATGTCCTCTGGGACGGCCACGACATTGTCAGGTCTCTATCACGAATAGTGGCCTGCTGAAATGGCTGGAACGTTTTAAAGAGTAGGAAAACAATATGCGCCTCAACAGCGTAGAGTTGCAGGAATACCAACCCAATCGTTATCCGTTCTTGATGATTGATGTAGTCGAGGAGGTCATCCCTGGCAAGATGGCTCGCGGCTATAAGAACCTCACCATGAACGAATGGTACTTCCCGGTCCATTTTCCCGGTGGCCCTAATATGCCTGGAGCCCTGCAGCTTGAGGCGCTTGCCCAGATGTTGACTGTTGCGATCACGACACAGGAAGGTCTCAAGGGCAAGGTCACGCACGCGTTGTCGCACACAGTCCGGTTCAAGAAGGAAGTCCTCCCGGGCGACCGACTAGATATCGTCACCGAAGTGATTTCCTGGAAGCGGGGCGTTGCCAAGGGCTTTGGCCAGGGTTTCACAAATGGCGAAGTGGCTTGCGAAGCCGAAATGCTGATCACGATCCCGGAGATTCTCGAGCAGTACCTGCCGAGGAAGTAATGGCCGAATTCGACATTATCATTGTCGGAAGCGGCGCAGCGGGGGCGGCTGCCGCGTGGCGGTTGAGCGAGCAGAACCCGGGCCTGCGTATTGCCTGTATCGAGCGCGGGGACTGGACCAATCCAGCCCACTACCCGTCCACCCGGATCGATTGGGAGCTGCTGAAGTCCTCCGAATTCAGCCCGCTTCCGGCTGTCCGCAAGGGCGATGCGGACTATCAGATCGACGATTCGGACAGCGAAATTGCAATTGCCAACTTCAATGGAGTGGGCGGGGCGACTATTCTCTATTCGGGTCATTTCCCGCGCTTCCACCCCAGCGATTTCCGGGTTCGCACGCTCGATGGCGAAGCCGATGACTGGCCGATTTCTTATGATGATCTATCCGGATATTATGATCTGAACGATCAAATGACGTCCGTTTCGGGCTTGGCAGGCGATCCGGCCTACCCGCCGATCGAGGGTCTGCTGCCTCCGGTCCCGGCCGGGGACATTGGACGCATTTTGGGCCCGGCGCTCAATCGTTTGAACTGGCACTGGTGGCCGTCTTACAGCGCCATTGCCACGCGCTCGGTGCGGGGGCGATCGCCTTGTCTCAACCTTGGGCCGTGCAATACCGGTTGTCCGCAAGGCGCGAAATCGAGCGTAGACGTTACCTACTGGCCCCTCGCCTTGCAGAACGGGGTCAAGCTGCTGACCAGTACTGTGTGCCAGAAGGTGCTCGTAGAACGTGATCGAGTTCGCGGTGTGCAGGTTCGTCGCCAGGATGGGTCCACTGACATCCTGGCTGCCAGGATCGTCATCCTGGCAGCGAATGCGATCGGGACCGCGCGGCTGCTCCTGAGTTCAGCCTGTGCAGGGCATGAGAACGGTTTGGCCAACAGCAGCGGCCTGATCGGCAAGAACCTGATGCTGCATCCGCTTGGCTATGTCGAAGCCAGCTTCGAGGAACAGCTCGATACGGACAAGGGCCCCCAGGGCTGCAGCATTTACAGCCATGAATTCTATGAAACCGATGCTAGCCGCGGCTTTGTGCGCGGCTATACCATGCACTTCCTGCGTGGTACCGGTCCGGTCGAAGCCGCGAAGGCGGCGATGGACCGGCGCGAGCTGAAATGGGGCGATGGGTTCCTGGAGCGGTTCCGTTCACTGTACCGGCGCAAGCTGTTCATGGCGATTATCTGTGAGGACCTGCCGAGCGTGTCCAATCAGGTCTCGCTGCGGCATGACGTGATCGATGCCGATGGCATGCCCCTGGTCAAGGTTGACTATCGACTCGATGAGAACGTCAGCAAAATGCTGGGCCACGGTCTGAGTATGGGCAAGACGTTGATGCGCGAAGCCGGCGGCACAAAGGTCATGGCCTATGGCCCCGTGCGCAATACCGGCTGGCACTTGATGGGGACAGCCCGGATGGGGGCCGATCCGGCTACCTCGGTTGTCGACCCTTGTGGAGAGTGCCACGACGTCAAGGGCTTGCACATTTTCGATGGCAGCATCTTTGTGACCGGAGCGGGGGTCAATCCGGCTTCGACTATCCAGGCGCTTTCACTTTATCTCTCCGACCGGTTGACGCAGCGGATGGGCGAGGTTCTGCAATGACGCTTGAAGAAGCGATGAACATTCTCCTGCCTGGGACGCCGGAGGAGAACTGCCCTGGTTTTACCGGGATCGGCGGGATCGACCGGCTGGCGGCTCGAGATCAGGATTTCGTTGTCCGACTTCAGCAGTGGGCCGAGCAGTTCGCTCCCGCGCAAGATGTGGCCGCGGAGGCGTTGATCCGGTCCTTCGAAGCAAGCGACTTTCGTGCGATCCGGGACGCCATGCTCGAAATCTATTTTTCCCATCCGGCCGTGGTCAGGGCGGTTCGAGGAACTGACGCCCCCCTGTTTCCGACCGGCGCCGAGGTTGCGCAGATTGATTTCGATTTGCTTGGGCCCGTGTTTGAACGTGGCGAGATATTCAGGAAGCTACCATGATGCACTGGGCTGGCAGGAACATCGTTATTACGGGAGCCAATCGGGGGATCGGCCGTGCCTTGATTCAGTATTGGGATCGCGCCGGCGCCAATATTCTTATGTGTATGCGCACGGTGCAAGATGAGCTCGTCAGCATGGCGGAGTCAGCTCGGGCAAAGGGACAAAACCACCAGGTCGTTGCACTCGACCTGCTTTCGAGCGAGAGCATTAAGGCCGCTCATCAGGCAATCGCGGGCTGGTCCCGCGAGATCGACGTGCTCGTGAACAACGCTGGCGCAGCCTATGGTGGGCTGGCGACCATGACACCACCCGCGAAGCTGCAGGAGATGTTCCAGGTCAACTTCTTCGGTCAGATCGAATTCACCCAGTTCATTGCCCGCTTGATGATGAGGAAGGCTAAGGGTAGCATTGTATTTGTCGGCTCCACCGCTGGGCTTCGGGCGGATGAGGGGACGCTGGCTTATGGTTCCAGCAAGGCCGCCCTGATGCATGCCGCGCGGATCCTCGCGACCGAGCTTGCGCCTTACAAGATCCGGGTCAACACAGTCGCCCCCTCGGTCACCGCAACCGATATGCTGGGGGAAATGACGGAAAGCGCCATTCGCAAGCTGACCGAAAACTCTTTGCTGGGCAATGTGCTGTCGGTTGAGGACGTCGTAAACTACATCACATTCATTGCCAGCGATGGGGCCCGCAATATCAATGGCCAGGTCCTCAAGATTGACGGCGGTTCACGTTAGAAAGTGCTCTTGCGGGCAATCAGTCCGTCGCGGTGTTTGCGATCACACTGCGCAGCATTCTGGCCCCGTAAGTGCCATTCATGTGGAAGAAGTCTACCGTCGGCGATTCCTCGTAGCGGCCATTCTGCAGCCAGACTGAGCCCCTACAGAATTCGTGCGGAGTGAAGACATGCTGAGTGACTAGTGGACCTGCCGCATCGATCACGCTTGCTCCGGAACTCGCGAGCGGAGCGAGCGCTTTTCGGAAAATGTCACCAATGGTTTCATCGTCACCCGACGCATGCATGTCTTTGGCCAGCCGGATGTATCGGTCCCAAATCGGGTTGGGGCTGCCTTCCTGATCGAGCGTCGCTACTGAAGGACGTGGGTCCGGGATTACAAATACGGGGACTTTGTTAATCGAACGGATCGAGCCGATGAGCCGCGATGCGGTTGAATTCAGGTAGATTTGCAAGGCGGTATCGATGATGCATTCGTTCGAAACTAGGTACTGGTCTTGGATCGCCATCCGGTGCGAACGGTGTGTTTCATAGATATCGAACAACGGGGTCAGCCCAACTCCGCAGCCAATCACGACAAAGGCATCATAGTCTGCGATTTGGATTGCGGTATGACCGCCTGAGGTGAATGCGAAGTACTGCTCAAGGATTGGCAGGTGAGGAACGATACTGCCATCCGACAGGGCAACGGCAGAGATAAGCTCGGTCATCCCCGCATTTGGCGCCCCGAAAAAGGTCAAGGTGATGCCTGGGTATTCAGACTCTATTTCTTCCCAGCCCGATTTGAGACAGCCAAGGTGTGAAGTCCCTATACAGCAGATGCGGGTGGTCACGAAAACGCCTCCAGCAGTGCGTCCTCACATGTCGGATCGACTTCCGCCTCGGGTGCCGCGCTGTTGCCAGCCGTGCCCACCGGTGGGTGCTGGCTGAGGAACCGGCTCATGACAAAATCAACCCCTTGGCTCGAAACGGTGCGCATGTTGCTATCAAAGAAGAACCCCTTAGTCACGGGCGAGCTGATGATCTCGTAGGATGGGAAGTAATCAATATCAGCATACTTCATAAAGAGCTCGCCCGCCGCTGCGCGGAGCGCGGACTTCGAATACATAGTGGCGACCGCGACATGCTGGCCTGATGCAGTGGCCGTGAGCGGCACCGGTGAGACCGTCAAGATGAATTTGCAGTTCGGGTTGTGCTGCAAAACGAGCTCGCGGAACTGAGCGAAATGCTGGGCAACTTCTTGAGCGGCGAAGTTCACAAAAGCAAATCCCTCCCGTCCTTCGGCCGGCGTTGCGATTGTGCCTGGTGCTGTCGGGAAGATAGTGCCGCTCTCTTCGTGGATCCAACTTTCCGTTAGCCCGAGCGTGAAGATAAAAATGTTCATCTCGGTAAGCATCGTCCGCACGTGCTCCAAATGGCGGACGCGAAGCGCAGTAACTTCTTCTAGATCGGGAAGTCCGTTGGGTTCAATATTGGGTCGCTGAGCATCAACGAAGCGTCCGCTTTCCATCCGCCAAATTGGAAGTGCTGGAGCGAATTGCCCAAACGCCTCCCGGGCCAGCTGCAGTAGCTGCTTGGCGGTGTATATGTTTCCATATCGAGCAGAATAAAGCCCGTAACCGTAGCGGCTTGCCAGTTCCTTTGACATGCCGGGCAGCGCCGGCTCCTTGTCGATCACAGCGTAACCAGCGGCACGCAGGCGATTGGCGACATGTTGGGCGAAACAACTGCCAGCAGTCGCGATCTTTTCCTCCGGACCCATGGTGAACTTCTTTACATAAAGGTCATCGAGGGCCAGCGGATGAACCTGGTCCACCGCAGTTTTCCAGAAGCTTTTAGGCGGTAGGCCAGAGTATGGGGAATTCATCATGTGTCCTTCGCGTTTGCGACGCTTTGGTCGTTCTGCGGCGTAGCGCAGCTAAATCAAGCGCAATTGGCTTAAAAATTAAGGCTCCATTCCAGCGCCTCGGGCATGCAGATGCTCTTCAAGTCGTAACTGGCGATGATATTAGCGCGAGCCATCGTCGCCAAGTCGCGGCGTCTATCCGGGTTATTCAGCAGGTCTAAAACCTCATGTGACAGTGCTTCGGTGTCGAAGAAGTCGACCATCATTCCATTGCGCCCATCTCGGATCACTTCGCGCACAGGCGTAGTATCGCTTGCCACGATGCTGCAGCCGATACTCATTGCCTCAAGTAAGCTCCAACTAAGCACGAACGGATAAGTCAGGTACACATGGACCATTGAAACCTGCATTACTGAGACAAACTGTTCGTAAGGCAGTTTGCCTAGGAAATGGATCCGGTTGAATTCGTCAGCTGCGAGTTTCGGGCGCACCTCATCCAGATAGATGTCCTTCCAGCTTCGCCCATCTGCAGGCGCTGCGCCATAGCTAACCTCATCGCCGCCGATGATCAGTACGCGGGCGGTCGGATGAGCCTTTAGCACCTGTGGAAGCGATCGCATGAATACATGATAGCCGCGATAGGGCTCCAAGTTCCGATTAACAAAGGTGATGATTGGATCGCCTTTGCGAACTTCGACCTTATCGCCGATCTTCAGCATTACTTGGTCGTTGGGCCGCAGCAGATCAGTCTCGATACCTTCGTGCACAACGCTGATCTTATCTCTGAAAGTAGGGGGAAACGTCGCCCTCTGCCAACGGGTTGGCGAGAGCCCTGCGTCTGCAATATCGAAGTGCATCAGATTATTAGCGTTACGCAATCGGAGACGGCACCCGTCGTCCTGGCGCAAATCAGAGTGTTCTGGATCGAACCCTACGTCTGATCCGTCCAGATTGTAGTAGAACTCGCAGTAGATCCCAAGGCGGGCTTGCGGCCACACTTCCTTTAGGAACAAGCTTTCTCCCCAACCCGGATGTGCAATGATGCGATCAGGAGAAAAACCCTCCTGTTTGAGCTTCATCGCCGCCAGAAAGCAAGCCTCCCCGCGGATTGTCTTGGTTTCTAGGTCAGTGAGCCAACGGTGCAGGTTTGTGCCGCTCGATTGATGGATCGCGTAGTTTACGATTCGCACGCCGCCCCAGTTTGCCGTGCCTAAATCACGTGGGGTTAATGCAACTACTTCGTGCCCCAGTTGGGCCAGCTGGGGTGCCAAGTTTTTGAACTGAGCGGGGAAATTCTGATGAATGAACAGAAATTTCATTGGACACTTTCTCAACACACGCCTGCGCCCCGATGGTGCGGCGTGATTGCCGGATTTTGAGGGTCTGATACCTCCGCCACGTCAGTGGTCAATGCTGTTGCGGGACGCAACGTTCCCCAAAGATTTAGTGCCTTCCGTTGGAACCCAGATCCGGGACTTGACAATTTCCTATATGAATTTATTTGCCGCGCGTGCCTGTTTTTCGAACACAAGTCTTTGCCGCGGCAGGCGATGCATATGTAGCGCTTAGCGAGTTGCAGGCTCTGTTTAGCGAGGCCTGCAACTACATCGCTCCTATTGTCGCTCAAACTGGTTGTTGGAGCAGGGTGGGGCTTCATCATCTCGTGTACCGTGACCTGCGTCAGCGCTTTCCGGATCTCGGGTCGCAAATGAGCTGCAATGCGATCTATGCGGTCAGCAAGGTGGCTGGGCTTGCCTACCGTACTGTGGGCCGTACCCGCCGCAAATCGGGTGCACTTCCACGCTTGGAATTCTCAAATACTTCGCCGGTGTTTTTTGATCGGCACACGCTGAGCATCAGGCGTCAGCAGCTGTCGCTTTATTCTCCTAAGGGAAGAGTGAGAATTGGCATCGAAAACATTGATGTTGTGCTGGCTGCCCTGCAGCACGGGTCTTTGAAAGACATTCTCATGACGCGCGCTGGGGGCGGTTTTGTTCTGACCTTTATGTGCCAAGAGCGGGAGTTCGAAGATCTGCAGATCTTTAATGTGAAGGTTCCCGAATTGATGAGCATCGGCAGGGCGCGGGAAGCGATGTCCGCATGACCAAAGGCAAGTCTGTCAATCTACTTCGTCAGGAAGTGTGGGGGTTCCTATCGCCTGTCCGGCGAGTTTGGCTCTTGGCCGTATTCGCGGGGCTGATCACGGTCGTGCCGATGATCTACATGATGCAGGTCTATGGCCGGGTGGTACCGACCCGCAGCCACGAAACCTTGTTCTGGCTAACCGTCGCCGTGCTGGCGGTGTATGTCGTGCTCGAGTTGATCTCAGAATTTTGCACCGAGACACTCAAGCGCTACTCGCTTGTTTTTGATCGGAGGCTGCGTGGAGCGATTATCTCGCAGATCTTCAGTGCTAAAATTTCAAAGCCGAAGGACGTGTCGACGCAGCCGATCTCTGATCTGCAGCGCATTCGTGATTTTTCTTATAGCCCTCCGGCGCTCGCTGTTATTGAGGCGCCAGTATCGCTCGTTTTCCTAGTTTTGATTTTCAACATCAATTTTATGTTGGGGCTGTTCTCTCTCTTCGGCGCGCTACTGCAGCTCGCAATTGTAGCCGTAACGGAGCGGCTTGTGCGGCCGCCGCTGGACGCCGCAAGCATGGCGGGCAGTGAGGCCCAATATTTCGCGAATTCCGCGCTCCTCAATGCCCAGGTGGTTGGGGCGATGGGGATGTATGCGAAGATCGAGGCGCGCTGGCTCCAGTTTCACCACACTTATCTCGCCAAAGAGGCGCTCGCTTCGGACCGCGCAGGCTTTCTGTCCAACGCCTCCAAAGTTAACATGATGGCGCAAGGCTCGCTTGGTCTGGGTCTAAGCTTCTGGATCATGACTGAAGGCGGAATTGCGCATGGGGGCCTCGCTTTACTCGGCGGCATAATTGGCGGGAAGGTGCTGCAGCCGCTTGTCGTTGTTGTGAGCTCTTGGCGCAATGTTGCCGAAGTCGGCGAGGCCTTTGAGCGGCTGGATGCGCTTTTCTCGGGTCCTCCTGGCGAAGCTCAAAAGTTTGAACTGCCGGCCCCCACAGGCGAGCTAAACGTCGAGACTGTCACGCTCAATGCGCCTGGGAGCAATTATAAAATCCTCAATGGCATCAATTTTGCGCTGCCCGCGGGCAAGGTTCTGGCAGTTATTGGGCCATCTGGATCGGGCAAGTCGTCGCTTGCGAAAGTCATTCTTGGGCTATGGTGCCCGGATGCTGGTACTGTGCGGCTTGACGGCGCAGACATCCACCAGTGGGATAAGGATGAGCTCGGGCCGTACGTGGGTTACGTCGGGCAGGATGTTGACCTTTTCGATGGGACCATTGCGGAGAACATCAGTCGCTTCGGTGCTGCTGACGCAGAAGCGATCGAACGGGCTGCCGCGCTTGTCGGTATCGACAAGTTCATTGCCTCGTTAGCCGATGGCTATGAGACCCGGATCGGCCCTTACGGAGCCAATCTATCTGGCGGTCAGCGCCAGCGTATCGCTTTGGCCCGCGCTTTTTACGGCCACCCTAAGCTAGTTGTTCTCGATGAGCCCAATTCGAGCTTGGATCAGGAGGGGGACGCAGCCCTTAACCAAGCTGTTGAACAGATGAAAGCCGCCGGCTCAACTGTCATCGTTATCACGCACAGGACTAGTATTTTGGGTGTTTGCGATCGGATATTGGTCCTGATGGGCGGTGGACAAAGGGTTTACGGGGGGCGCGACCAAGTCCTTGAGCATTTGCGGCAAGGTGGTCAGTGAGCGCCGGGGGAAATTCAATGAGCGTTGCAGGCAGAACGTTTTACGGTGCCGAGAGCGGGCGTTGGCAAGACGGCCAATTTATTCGCGAAATAAAGCCTTATCTCTATTTTGTGCTCTTCGTCAGCTTCTGGATTAACATTTTGATGTTAACTCCAACCATTTACATGCTTCAGGTATTTGATCGCTTTTTGATCAGCAAAAGCGCATTCACCCTGATTGCGGCGACGCTAGTCGCACTTGTTCTCTATGGTTTCATGTTTTTGTCGGAGTGGTTTCGGGCACGGGTCCTCGTGCGACTTGGGGGCCATTTCGACAATGCGCTAAGCAAGAAGGTTTTTCGCGCCTCCTTCGAAAACGCCTTGTCCTCAAAGGTTATGAACCCCCTTCAGGCATTTATGGACTTGTCGCAGGTGCGCCATTTCATGACCGGCAACGGCCTGATTGCTGCGACGGATGTCCCCTGGATACCGGTATACGTCCTGATTGCGTTCTTTCTGCACCCCGTTCTCGGTTACACCATCTTCGCCTTCGTTGCCGTCTTCTTTGCGCTTGCGTGGGGGTACCGCCGGTTTCTTGAGGGCGATGAGCTGGCCAGAGCGCAGATCAACGCAGAGGCAAGCGGCTATCTGCAGTTCAAGCTGCGCAATGCTGAAACGGTTGCAGCGCATGGTATGCTCGGAGCCCTGAGAGCACGGTGGACCCGTCTCTACGAGCGGCAGATTTCAGCCAACTTCTCCTATCATGGCCGCCTCGAACGCTTCCGATCCCTTTTGAAAGTCGTTCAGTATTCGGAGCAGTCACTTACGCTCGCGATCGGGGCATTGCTCGTGATTGATGGTCAGCTGTCAATCGGTTCTATGATCGCTGCAAATCTGATCGTGACGCGTGCATGCCAGCCAATCCAATTGGCGGTTCAAAGCTGGCACGAAGGCGCCGCTGCATGGACTGCCTACAAGCGTCTCCAGGATTTGCTTGAAAGCCAAGATGGACAGGTGCCTGCACGGGAGGTCGAACTAACTGGGCGCATTGCGATCCGTGATCTTGTGGCCTCAGCCGAGGGACGCGAACGTCCCATCCTCGATGGTCTAACGCTCGATTTTGAGCCGGGGACTATATCGGCCATTGTTGGCCCGTCCGGCTCTGGGAAGTCGACTTTGGTTCGCAACCTGCTCGGTATCTGGCGAGAGCGGGAAGGACAGGTCCTATATGATGGACACGAAGTAGCCTCTCTTGGCCACATGTCGCTGGGCCGCCACACTGGTTATCTACCCCAGGATGTTGAAATGTTCCCGGGCTCTGTTGCAGAGAATATTGCCGGATTTGGTGAGCTGGATGCAGCGAAAATTGTCGGCGCGGCCCGGTTAGCAGGTGTTCACGAGCTCATCTTAAAACTGCCGCGAGGTTACGAGACCGAAGCCGGACAGGCTGGGCGCTATCTTTCAGGCGGGCAGCGCCAGCGCCTCGCGATCGCGCGTGCCGTTTACGGGCAGCCAAAGCTACTCGTTCTCGACGAGCCCAATGCCAGCCTTGATGACGTGGGTGAGGCCGCACTTGTCCGAACTCTGACGGAACTAAAGCAAAAAGGCAGTACGATTATTGTCGTAGCTCATCGCGGCAGCGTGCTGAACATCGCTGATCGCATCATCGTCCTACAAGATGGCAAGCTTACCGGGATAACCACTCCTGGCGCTGCCCTAAACCCAACCGCAATCGGAAATTGAAATGGGAAATGTAAGTTATCCTGAGCCCGGGATCGAAGATCACTTTGATGATATTGAGGAACTAAAAAGCGCGACAAGGCGTACGATCTCGCGCGGCTACCTCACATTTGGCCTTGGGCTTGGAGGGCTCTTTCTGTTTGCCGCCCTAGTACCTCTCGATGCTGGTGTCACCGCACCTGGCACGGTTACTGTGTCGACCAAGCGAAAGCCTGTTCAGCACCTCACAGGGGGGATCATTGTCGATGTCTTTGTCAAGGAGGGGCAGTTTGTCAAAGCAGGTCAACCCCTCATGCAACTCGATAATGGCGTTGCAAAGACCAACTTTGAGAGTGCGAAGGCACAATACATGGCCTTGAGCGCGATGCAGAGCCGTCTTTTTGCGCAGCAAACTGGCGCAGACGAGGTCAAATTCGAACCAGATGTTTTGGCATCAAGCGACCCGTCCGTACAAAATCAAATTGCCAATCAAAGATCTCTTTTCCAGACGCGCCGCTTAGCATTGGAAGCCGAAAAGACTGGCATAACTCAGCAACTCCTTGGCGCGCAGGCTATGGCAGAGGGATTTCGGGTACAGGTCGAAAGCCTACAAGAGCAGCTCGAAGGCATAAAAGAGCTTGTCGCAGAAGGCTATGCGCCGCGCGTGAAAGAATTGGACCTGCGTAGTCAGCTCTCGCTCGCCAAGGCCAATCTGCAGAGATCTCTTCGCTCGATCGATGAAAGTCGCGCTCGGATTGTGCAAACGGAGCAGACCTATCGCACGGAAACCGAAAGTCAGTTGATGCAGGTGCGGACGCAGCTCGAAGCAGATCTAGAAAAATACAAGGTAACCGCTCGGGAATTAGAGAGAACGACGTTGCGCTCACCTGCAGATGGTCAGGTTGTGGGTTTAACGCTTCAATCTGTTGGGGCTGTTATTTCACCAGGTTTCAAAGTGATGGATATCGTCCCCACGAACGAGGCGCTCATAATTGAGGCACCGGTTGAGGCCCAGCAAGCAAACCGATTGAAGGTTGGCGATAAGGTCGATTTACAGTTTAGCACTTTTGCCAAGTCTGGGCCCGTCACCGTGGAAGGCAGACTTGACACTCTGTCAAGTGACGTGGTCTTCGAAGGCACCTCTGCTGCCGCCATGCGCCAGCCGTCGGCGAACGGCGCACCAGCAACCGGGCCAAGTTATTTGGCCCGCATCAGCGTTACCAGATCAGGTTTGGATGAGCTTGGTGGGCGGCAAATGCAGCCAGGCATGCCTGTATCTGTCCTTATAAAGACTGGCAGCCGCACTCTGCTGAACTATTTATTGCGGCCCTTCTTCAGTCGCTTCGAGAACGCGATGAAAGAGGAATAGGTATATGCGAATTCGTAATCTATTCCGTATATCTTTGATGATCAGTCTCATTTCGAGCACGTCGCCGATTTTAGCAAAGGACCTTGTTGAGAGTTACGAGCTTGCTCGAGAACACGACGCAGATTTGCTCGCAGCAAGGGCGGCAGCAGATGGGGGACGGCAAGCCAAACCACTCGCGCTCTCGCAATTGTTGCCTAGCGTCACAGCTTCTGCATCGTTTTTCGATAATCGGCTCGATACGAAAACAGAGACAACATCGCGCTATGACGAGTATCCGAGCCAAAGCGTGGCACTCTCGCTTCGCCAGCCAATTTTCCGACCTGGGTTGATCCACAGTTATCGGCAGGCAAAGGCGCAAGTGGAAGGGGTGGACAGTGAGTTGGCAAACGCCGAGCAGGACGCGATCCTTAGACTTGCAGCGGCTTATTTTTCGGTTTCGCAGGCGCGGTTTGAATTGAATGCAATGTCTGCTCAACTCGACGCGCTTGAGATCCAATTAGAAGGCGCAAAGGTTGCGTTCAAAGCGGGGATCGGTGTTCGCACCGATGTGGATGATATCCAGGCCCGGCTTGATCTCGTTCGTGCCAAGAAATTGCAGTTCGAGCAGCGCCTCGACCTAGTGAACGTACAATTAAGCAACCTAACAGGTGAGGCGCCGGTTGAGACATTGGACCTTTCTGCCGAGCTCCTCAGACTTGAAATGGTGGGCTCCGAACCACTAGACGTTTGGTTGGATAGGGCACGTGAACATAACCCAGCGCTCGCTGCAGCCCGTGCCAAGGTCGCCATGGCTGATTATGAAACCAAAAAATCTGCCGCCAATAGGTTACCCACTATTGATGGTATCCTGCAGCGGGTGACGAGCAAGAGTGATAATATCACGAACCCTGGGTACCAATATACCAACAAGCAAATCGGTATCCAGATTAGCGTTCCTTTATATCAGGGGGGCTACTATCTCGCTAAGGAACGTCAAGCGTTTGGGCAACTGCGTGAAGCCCAGGCACAAGAAATGAGTGCTGACCGAAAATTATCTGCCTTGATCCGTGAAAGTTATTTTGCGGTGCAGGCTGGTATTTCCCGGGTGAAAGCACTGGAAGCTGCAGAAAAATCTACTGAACAGGCGGTTTTCTCAAATGCGAAAGGGATTCAAGCAGGGACGCGCAGCAAGATCGAACTTTTGAACGCCATACAGGCTCGGTCTGAGACTTCGATGGAGTTGAACCGTGCGCGGATCGATTACGTTTTATCGCGGTTGAAATTGTTGGCCCTAGCCGGAGCACTCGACAAAACTGACCTTGTTGAGGTGAATGCTTGGCTATTGAGGCCCCTAAACCAATGACTGGGACAATCTACTATCCGATTTCTGGACCGCCCACTGCTGGGGGACAGCATGTCAACATTGCGCACGTACATGCGCTCGTTCGTGCTGGTCACAATGCGGTTTTGTTGCACATCCCTTCACAGGATCAGGCGACAGATTTTAGTCTTGACGCCCCTTTGCTGCGCCTTGAGCCTGGCATGAAGTTTACCGAGGAAGATACAGTCGTCTTGCCTGAACCATGGCGGGTACCGATCGAAGCTTTTGCAAAGACGCCCGCTCGAAAGATCATCCACTGCCAGAATCCGTTTTATATTTTCCATGGCTTCGATGATATACGGTCGGTAAGGCGGCTAGGATATCATGAGATCATTACGTGCAGCGAGTATACCACTCAGTTGCTGCGTGGGTTTGGCTATGATGGTAGTATTTATACTGTTCGACCCGCAATTAGTCGTGAATTTTATTCTGCCGGAAGTCAAACGCTTCAGATCGCGTACATGCCGCGCAAGCGAGGTGTCG
This sequence comes from uncultured Novosphingobium sp., assembly GCA_964571305.1. Classification (GTDB taxonomy): domain Bacteria; phylum Pseudomonadota; class Alphaproteobacteria; order Sphingomonadales; family Sphingomonadaceae; genus Novosphingobium. The sequence continues at coordinate 16,274 of CAZNBX010000002.1, read as the reverse complement.
AAGCCGTTTACCTTCAGGGGCTATTCCGATCACTTTTCCCAGAATATGCGGCAATCCCTTGGTTAAAGATTGATGGTTGCAGTCGCGCAGAATGTGCAGAGCTTTTGCGGTCATCTGCGATATTTGCTTCATTCAGCTGGTATGAGGGTCTTGGTTTGCCTCCGCTCGAGGCTATGGCCAGTGGAGCTATTGTTGTTGGGCTTCATGGCGGGGGCGGCTTAGACTATGCTCACGAGGGCAATGGTTTTTGGGTAACCGAGGGGGATTATCATCAGTTTGCGCACAAACTCGCTTATGCTGTCTCACGCTTTGGTTCTGCCGGCCATGCTGATATGCAGAAGCGCGCTTTCGAGACTGCACAGCGCTACAGCAATTCAGAGTTCGAAGGTGCGCTCATGCGTACTTGGGGTTCGATTCTAGGTGCTTAGTTTTTATTTGGCACCTACTTTTCGGATTTGTGCGGAGCTTGGCTAAGCCTCGTTGGGGCGGTGCAGGGCGTGCTTGGCAGCTCCTTTGTGGCTTTCGCGTGGGCTTGTCTTCATGACTTATCAAGCATCCTTGATGTGAACTACAAGGGTAACGTAAACGATGAAGCCTGTTGTTATCTGTCCACCTCGAGTTGAAGATGCGCGAGGTTGGTTCAGTGAGACGTGGTCGAAGTCTCGCTTCGAAGGCGTGGGCCTTTATTTCGATTTTTGTCAGGATAATCAATCGCTTTCCCGATCATTGGGAACGCTGCGCGGAATGCACTTTCAGGCTCCACCTTTTGCTCAGACTAAACTCGTTCGTTGCGTACGCGGTAAAGTCTGGGATGTCGTGGTGGACTTGCGCAGGACATCGCCTACCTTTGGTCAGTGGCGTGGGTTGGAATTGTCGGCAGACAATGGGAAGCAGCTCTTAGTTCCTCGCGGTTATGGGCATGGTTTCCTCAGCCTCGCGCCAGATTGCGAAATAGTCTACAAGGTCGACGCACCGTACTCCAAAGCCCATGACCTTGGCTTTGCTTGGAACGATCCTGCGGTTGGAATTGATTGGCCAAACCAAGATTTTCCCATTCTCTCTCTTAAAGACAGTAGCTTGCCGCCTCTGTCAGCGCTGGCTGTAGACTTCCCTTATGACGGGGATCCTCTAGGGGCTTTGCAAGAATTGATATTCTAATTCGCCATGTGAAGGTGGTTGGCGAGGCATCTGGAGGTTTGGCAGTGAAGATCCTGGTTACTGGCGGCGCAGGTTTCATCGGTTCGGCTTTGATCCGGCACCTGATCGGCGAGAGTGGGCATACTGTTCTCAATCTCGATAAGCTCACCTATGCAGGTGTGCTTAGTTCGTTAGTCGATGTCGCTGAAAACCCGCGCTATCGATTTGTTCAGGGTGACATTTGTGACGCAGAGCTGATCGCTAGATTGCTTACAGAATTCGAGCCAGATGTGATTGCCCATCTAGCCGCGGAAAGTCATGTTGACCGTTCGATTGATGGGCCGGGGGATTTTATCCAGACTAACGTTGTTGGCACTTTCACTTTGCTGCAGCAGGTGCTTGGCTATTGGCGCAGCCTACCGCAGAAAAGGAAAGCTGATTTTCGTTTTCACCATATATCCACTGATGAAGTTTTCGGTTCACTGGGTGAAAAAGGATTTTTTACCGAAACTACTCCCTATGATCCTCGGTCACCGTACTCGGCCTCAAAGGCAGCTTCGGATCATCTCGTTAGGGCCTGGGGGCATACCTATGGTATGCCTGTATTGGTAACCAATTGCTCTAACAATTACGGCCCCTTTCACTTTCCAGAAAAGCTTATTCCCTTAGTTATCATTCGCGCGCTCGCGGGCGAGCCGCTTCCTGTCTACGGCGATGGTAGCAATGTGCGCGACTGGCTTTACGTTGAAGATCATGCCCGCGCTTTGCGCAAGGTCTTTGAGGCAGGAGTTCCTGGCGAGACGTATAACATCGGCGGTAATTCCGAACGGCGGAACATTGAGGTGGTACAAGCAATCTGTCAGGCACTTGATGTGCTTAGTCCTCAGGGCAGTGGCAAGTCATATTCTGAGCAGATTGCGTTCGTTACGGACCGGCCCGGTCATGATCAGCGCTACGCCATAGATTCAAGCAAGATCATGCATGAGCTGGGGTGGCAGCCACAGGTGAGCTTTGAAGATGGTATCACGCGAACCGTTGAATGGTATCTTGCTAGAAAGGATTGGTGGCAGCCAATCGTGCAGCGCCGCTATGCGACAGAGCGGCTAGGGTTGAAGGCCTGAGTTGTGTCTCGTTACACGGTCTTGATAACTGGCGGAACCGGACAATTGGGCCGCGAATTGCTTCGCCAGCCTTGGCCAGAAAACGTAACGTTGATTGCGCCCGGCCGCACCGAGCTCGAGTTGAGTTCAGGAGCCAATATTGCCACTTGGTCCGCTGGCAGGCAAATTGATTGCATCATCAACTTGGCAGGTTACACCGCCGTAGACCTTGCCGAGGATCATGCGGGGGATGCCTACCTCTCCAATGCGCAAGGGCCCGCCTGGCTTGCTGACTTGGCTCGGTTTAGAAACATTCCACTTTTGCATATCTCAACGGATTACGTCTTCGACGGATCACTCGATCGACCTTATAGTGAAGCTGATTGTGTCGCACCGCTCAGCGTATATGGTGCTAGCAAACTGGCGGGTGAACTGGCAGTGAGAGCTGCTGCCCCGCGTCACGTCATACTTCGCTGTGCATGGATCATTAGCTCTCAGCGTACCAATTTCTTAAAGACCATGTTGCGTCTTGCTGGCGAGCGTCCCGAACTGGCTGTGGTGGCGGATCAGAGGGGTTGTCCTTCCGGTGCAAGCGATATCGCTGAGGCGTTGCGGAGAATCGCCCTTGCTCAGCTGACCGATCCAGATGCGTCTTGTGGAACCTATCACCTGGCCAATGCGGGGAGCACAACGTGGCATGGGCTTGCTAAAGAGATTATGGTCGCCAGTGCCAAGCGCGGTGGTCCGTCTGTCCCGGTAGTGCCGATTGCTACGCCAGATTTTCTAACCCGCGCTCGCCGACCCATTAACTCGTGTCTCGATACGACAAAAATAGCTCAGGATTATGGCATTAAACTAAGACCTTGGCGGGATGCGGTCGATGCAATAGTAAATGATCTCCTGGAATCTAACAAGAGGGAAGCAGTATGAAGGGTGTCATTCTTGCTGGCGGCTCTGGCACACGGCTTCACCCGATGACCACGGTGACGTCAAAGCAGTTGATGCCAATATACGATAAGCCAATGATTTATTATCCGCTGTCGACACTGATGCTGGCCGGAATTAGAGAAATTTTAGTTATTTCTTCACCGCGTGATACTCCCACTTTTCAGGATCTGCTTGGCGACGGTTCGCAGTGGGGCTTAACTATAAAGTATGCCGTGCAGCCAAAGCCCGAGGGATTGGCGCAAGCTTACATTATCGGTGCTGATTTTGTCGCGGGAAGCCCATCAGCGCTTATCCTTGGAGACAACATTTTCTACGGCCAGGGAATTACCCGACTGTTCGAGCATGCAATTGCTCGCGTGGAGGGTGCAACCATTTTTGCATACCATGTTACTGATCCACAGCGCTACGGTGTGGTTGAGTTTGATGACGAAATGCATGCTGTCTCGATTGAAGAAAAACCTGTTATGCCACGCTCAAACTGGGCAGTGACGGGTCTTTACTTCTACGACGAACAGGTCGTTGATATCGCTGCGAACCTGACGCCGAGCGCACGCGGTGAACTTGAGATTACCGATGTAAAAAAGGCGTACCTCGGTCGCGGTCAATTGGCAGTTGAGCTGATGGGGCGCGGCTATGCTTGGCTCGATACTGGCACGCCGGATAGTCTAATCGATGCAGCTGAATTTGTTCGCACTTTGGAAAAGCGTCAGGGTTTCAAGATCGCTTGTCCCGAGGAAATTGCATGGCGCAAAGGCTTCATTGATGACAACCATTTAGAGCGGCTGATAAGCAAGCTTGGTAATTCAGATTATGGTAAATACCTTGTGCGAATGAAGGGTGTTTCATTTCAGTAAAAATTTGAAATATATACGATATATTTCAAAAATGGCGGCGTTACTTTTAATTTTTTTGCATTGCATTCAGGCGGGCGAGCGCTCTGTCGCGCTCGCCTCTAAACCGCTGCGCGTATTGCATAAGCTTGTTGATGACGCTGCGGTTCGGGATGACAATCGTGCCGGCGGGGGCACTTTCCTTGGCAATGCTCCTGGCCAGCAGCCGGGCCTGCTGCTTGCTGCCTCGCGCCTTGCTTAGCGCACCGGTACTGGCTGCTATGGTCCGTTTGTAGCGTGCTTGTTCAGCTGCCCGGCGGGGGTTTGATGGGTCTGCAAGATCTTCGAGGGCCTGAGTAATCAGGGTCCGTGCGCGGTTGAGGCGCAGCGTTGCGGTTATTACGCGGTCGACCAGAGCGGCAATGTGAGGATCACCGGTCGCAAAGCGCGAACTCAAGGAGGTGAACAGGCGCTGGGTTTCTTGTTGTTCGCCTTGGGTGGGATCGAGCTTGCCGGTCAGGCCATGCTTCTTGGAATTCTGGGCTGAACGCGCCTTGCCCCCAGGCGAGGTGGGTCCGCGGCTCCGCGTTCCATTGACCCGGCTGGCTTGGGCTTGCCGCTCGGAGCGCAGCTTGTCGTCAGTCACTAAGGTTCTCGACGGCGTAGCTTTCGACACCGGCGGCCTCAGCGATCTTCATTGCGTGGAGCAGGGCGGGGCGGCGCTTGCGTTCAAAGAGCAGGTAGACGCGCTCGCGTTCGCGGCGGGTTTTGCTGATCAGGTCGGCAATCGTGCTGATCTGGGTCAGGTCGCCGTAGTTGAACTCGCTGAGCGTGGCGAAAAATGCCTGGGTATCAGCCAGCTCTGCAAATGAGGGTTGCTCGCGCCCGAGAAACTCTCGGCTGAGCTTTTCCTCGAGCCCATGACGCTTGGCGGCTTTGAGCAAGAACGCCGCTTCGAGCTTGCGGTAATATTCAATTGTGGCGGTCAATACCGCGATATCGCTCAGCCAGATTTCTTCAAGAACGTCTTTGGGCTTGAAGTCTTGGAACAGCTGCGTCTCGATCACGATCTTGCGCTTGGGGTTCTGGCCCACGACGACCGGTTCAACAGCGCGGCCAATTCCTTTGCTCATAGTCTGAACCTCCTGCCGCATCATTGCCGATCTTCGCGCGCAATCAAGCCAAATAAATCCAAGATATGCACATAAAATGAAAGGTAATGGGCCAGGGTCAGGACCTATTAATCGGACGGACGAGGCGCTGGAATGGCGAACAGATGGGGCGGATAGGCGCGCCGGGAAGGCTGGTTGCCTTTCCAAGCGCCTGTCTGGCCGAGATGGAAGCCATTCCAGCGTCCCGAAGGGATTTGGCAAAAATGGCCCAGAGCTGCGTCTGGAAGACTTGAAATATCGACATATTCCTGCGCCTTCCTTCCTTACTCTGAGCCATTCTTACGCAAACCTCGATCGCCCGATTAATAGGTCCTGACCCTAGTGGTTCGTGGGTGTCCCAGCCGCGGAAGAGCTGCGCAAACGTATTGCCCGGTCGGTTTTCCTTGCCGGCTGCCAGCAAGGTGGGCGTAACCAGCTTGTGCACATGACCCCGCTGGCTCGCCAAGGCGGCGCTGAGTAAAGCAAATCTCACTCTGCTTGCCGCATATGGACCTTGCACGGGTTGGGGTTGCCGGACTGTCCGGGCTTGAACTGGGTGTGCTTGGGCGGCTTGCCCTTGCCGACCGAATAATCGGGCTTCTTATTGTTAGCGGCCATTCTGCGGCTCCGTTTCAAATAGCACGGCCACTATGACCGTGCTTGCCCACGCGGGGCACGCGCACGGTTGCGCTGATCGAGGAGCGTTGGTTAGTGTCGCCGCCAACATTTCATTGTTGCGCTCCAGCGCTAAAGCAATCCGCTGCCAAGCAATCATACTTTGCACATTGAGCATAGGCTGGGTGATCGGCTGCTCCGCCCACGCAGCGGTCAATTCCCAGTTGCGGTCCCGGCAGCGGTAATGGGCCAGCGGTGCGGCAAATCCGCCGTTGGAATACTGGCTGAGGTATTCGGCAAAGGCCTGTTCTCCCAGCCAGTCAGGAACCCTGCCGGGGTCTGGAAAGGTATCGAGCAGAGGCTCACCGGGCATTACCAACAATCGCCAGCGTTCGGCATCGGTGGCCGAACCGGAAATGGCATTGTAAACGCCGCGCAGGGTGCACGCGACATCCGCCTCCATTTCCGCTTCAGCAAGGCCGGGCTGCTGAAAGTAATGATGGTAGAAACGCCCACCTGTCTGCTCAGCCAGGCTGGTCCAACCCACGCTGGGACGCTGCGGTTCACGCGGGCCGACGACCGTGCTGACAAGGGCCAAGGCAGGGAACAGATCTGGCCGCAGCCGCGCGGCTGCAGCGGCTACCCAGGCGCCAAGGTCATGTCCGACCAGTACCGCGTGGTCCTCGCCCAAGGCTGTCAGCAGAGCCACGACATCGCCCACGCTGTGCAGAATGGTGTAGTCCTCGATCCGGTCCGGCTTACCACTCTGGCCGAAGCCGCGAATGTCCGGGGCGACGACCCTGAACCCGGCCTGCGCCAGCGCGCCAATCTGGTGGCGCCATTCGAACCAGGTGTAGGGGAAGCCATGCAGCAGGATGACCAGTGGCCCGGCCCCTTCATCGACATAGTGGATCGGAAGGCCGTCCGCCTCGGCCATGCGGTGCACGAAGGCGGCGGGATCGTTCACGTTGCGCATAGTGCTAGCGGGCAGTGCTGAAGAAGCGGATCACTTCAGTGGCGACGAAATCAGGCCGCTCTTCCGGGATCCAGTGTCCGCAATTCTCGGCTATGCCGCCCGAGACATTGTCCGCCACCCGTGCCCAGCTTTCCAGCGCGGTCATCCCGCGCCCCCGCGTGGTCGGATCGCCACCGTAGACGAGGATCGGCATCGTCAATTTGCAGCCCGCGTCGCGGAATGCCGTGTTGTCGGCGATGTCTTGCGGCACGGCGCGGTAGTAGTTGAACCCTGCCGTCATTGCGCCCGGCTGGGAATAGGCGCGCACGTATTCCGCCTGCGCTTCCTCGCTAATTGCATCAGGCTTTGCCCCGGCAAACTTGAAAAAGAAACGCAAGTAGGCGTCCTCCCGCCCATCGGTCAGCGCTTCGGGCAAGCCTGGCAGCGCATGGAAGCCAAAATGCCAGCGGCCATGATGCTCGATCGGGCCGCCATCCCCCAGCACCGGGGCGTCAAAAATCGCCATCGCGATGACCCGCTCAGGGAACTGGGCGGCCAGCGCGAAGGCTACTGGCCCGCCCCAGTCATGCGCGACTACGCGAAAACGGTCATGACCCAGCCGGGTCATCAGTTCGGCAATGTCCCGCGCAACGGTCATCTTGTCATAGCCGTCCGCAGGCCGCGCACTATCGCCGAGGCCGCGCATGTCAGGCGCGACGAGAGCGAAGTGCGGGGCCAGCAGCGGGATCACGTCGCGCCACATGAACCAGGTCTGCGGCCAGCCGTGCAGCAACACGACCGGATCGCCCGCGCCCGCCGTGACATAATGCAGGCGGACCGCGTCCAGATCGGCGAAATGGTGCGTTACGGCTGGCATCGCTTGTCCCTCAGTTACCGCTGAAGCTGGTCACGTCGACCGGCGTGATGCCATGCGCGGCGCAATGATCGGCATAGCGCTTCAGCATCGTCCGCCAGTTTTCAACCGCCAGGATATTGTCGTTTTCATCGAGCAGGTTCCAATCGCCGACGATGATGTTGAGCGTGATGACTTCTGCCTCTGGCTCGGCAACCGGGGTGTGCGCCGAAGCGGCGGTTTCAAACACCATGCTGCCCGGACCAGCTACCCAGTCGTGCTCCTTGTAACGCCAGCACCCCGCAACCGTATAGACGTGCACCGTTCCGGCATGATGGTGCTTGGGCAATTCGGTCCCGGCAGGCAGCTTGAGCAGCGTGGTCCATTCACCGTTGACCGGGTTGACCTTGATCAGCTTGAGGAAGATCTGATCCGAATAGGGCAGGAATGGAATCCACGGCAGCGCATCGACATCGACCAGCGCGGTGCCAACGGAATCGGCAAAGAAAGTCATGATGGGTTCTCCTAAGTCTGGGTTGAATTTTGCGGATGGCGTTCAGAACGGGCGGTCGCCGATGATCGTGGCGCGGTTCATCCGGCGCACGCACGGCGGATAGTCCATCACCGCGTAATGCTGGGTGCAGCGGTTATCCCACAAAGCGACCGAGCCCGGCGTCCAGCGCCAGCGGACCTGGTATTCGGGAATGGCCGCCTGCGAGATCAGGTAGCGCAGCAGCGATCCACTGCCATCGGTGAAATCCTGGCCGACCCGCACTCGCCTAGCGTTGTGATAGTTGGTGAAATGGGTTGTAAACCCGCACACAAACAGCGCCTTGTTGCCGGTTATGGGATGCGTCCGAACGACCGGGTGTTCCGGATCGGGATATCGCTCCTTCATCGCCAGCCGTTCTTCGATAGGCTTGGCCGCCATGAAGCTCGCCTCCATGCTGTGGCGCGCGCGCAGTTCAACGATATCTGCCTTGATGTGATCGGGCAGCCGTTCAAAGGCGAGTTCCATGTTGGCCCACATCGTGTCACCGCCGACCGGCGGACATTCGACACAGCGCAGCACCGAACCCATCGGAGGAATTTCGCGCCAGGTGGCGTCGGCATGCCAGGCGTTCTCATAGCGTTCGGGCGGACTTTCCGGCGATTTCCAGATGTGGATGATGCCCGGCTCGCCATCGGCGCTGTTTGCCAGCGGGTGATCTTCCAGTTCACCGAACTGGCGCGCTACGCCGGCGTGCTGCGCGTCTGTCATGTCCTGATCGCGGAAGAACAGCACCTTGTGCTTGAGCAACAAGGCGTTCAGTTCGCCGGCCATGTCGTCATTGGTTGCGGCTTCAGACAGACGAATGTCACTGATCTGCGCGCCCAGCGCGCAGGTTAGCTGTTCAACTTTCATGCGGGTTCTCCTTGAAATTCGGACGAGGAAACTTTCGTGGAATGCCGAACTGCGCGCCAGACCATCACCAGTCCGGCAAAGGCTATCAGGTCTGCTCCCAGCAGAGGGATGGTCCAGCTGGCAGACGATCCGCTCTCGGCCAGCCGCTGGCTCGCCACGCCGATGGCCAGTGCCAGGCCGCCAATCATCAGGAAATTCAGTGCCAGCATGTTGATGCCGGTGGAGGTGGCCTTGAGGTGCAACGGCAGTTCCTGCTCGATCACCGAAAACAGCGGGCCATAGATCATGGTCATGAACAGGATCGAGGCAGCCATGCCGGCCAGAAAGAGCGGGCTGCCACTCGGCATGACGCGATAGGCCAGGATCAGTGGCACCAGCAGGCACAGCGTGATCAGGCTGGTGCGGGCGCGGTCCATGCCGAAGCGACGGTGAGCCCAATCGGCCAGCAGCCCCGCACCCAGCGCACCGGCCAGGCCGAACAGGATGAACATCAGGCCATACAGTCGGTTGGCCTCGGCCTTGGGCAGCCCCTTATCGTCCTGCAGCCACAACTGCACGAAGGGGCTGGTCGCGACATGGGCGTGAAGGAAGACCAGCCCCAGCGAAGCCCAGCGCAGGCGCGGATTTTTGCGGAACAGATGCCACCATTCGCCAATCTGGCCGCCCATCGTCGACGATTGTTCGCGCGGCACGCGGGCATCCTGCACCCGTGACACGGCGAATGTCGCAACCACGCCAATGGCTGCCATCAGCAGGAAGCACCCGCGCCAGCCCAGCACCGGGCCAAGGGTTCCGGCAATCAGGAAGCTGCCACCGATTCCCAGCGGTATACCGGCAAAAAACAGTCCTGTGGCGGCAGCCTTATTGCGGTCGGGCGTGCGGGCAAGAATGATGTTGGTTGCGGTTGGCACCAGGGTAGCCTCGCCAGCGGCCACGAACGGGCGCGCTGCCAGCATGGTCCAGAACCCCTGCGCCAGTCCGGCCAATCCGGTGAACAGGCTCCAAACGCCCACCCCAGCGGTCAGCACGGGCACCCGACCGATGCGGTCGGCCAGCAGCCCCGCCGCCAGTGCAGTCACGGCGTAGACGCTGCTGAAGGCCAGGCCCGCAATCAGCGCGAACTGGCTGCGCGACAACGCAAGGTCACGCATGATCTCGCTGGCAAAACCCGCCACCAGCTGGCGATCGACCTGGTTGATGACGTGCAGCAACAGGAAGAACAGCAGCAGCCGCAGCGACAGGCGGTCAGGTTGGACGTTCATCGGCAGCCACGCGTTGCCCCGATGGGGCAAGCTGGCAGACGCCGAACAGGTCTGGCATAGCAAGCCAGCATCGCTCATTCTCCCGGACTTCTTTTTGTTAAGTCCCACCTACACGTTCACACAGCCAGATTGGCTATCATTTCGTGACAATTCATGGACAGTATGCGACAGATTGGTCATGTCTGTTGCATCAAAGGTGCGTGCCACCGCGCTACTCGATCTGCCGGCCGTGGCGCTGGAAGCAGGGATCGATCCCTATGCCCCTTTGCGCGAGGCGCAGATCGACCCAGCCTGGCTCGACCGAGCCGATCTGACCATACCTGCTGAGCGGGTGGCCTGGCTGCTCGACGGCATGGCCGAGTGCAACGAAATCCCAGACCTCGGCATTCGCATTGCCATGCGCCGCCGCCTCGCGAACATCGGAGTGGCGGGACTGGTGCTGGCCCAGCAGGCCACCGTGCGCGAGGCGCTGGCGATGGTCGAACGATACCGCCATCTGATGAGCGATTCTCTCAGCTTGCATATCGAAGAACGAACTGGCCGGGCCATTGCCATGCTGGGGCTAGTTATCTCTGGGTCTGCGCCCCAGCGCCAATCGCGCGAATTAGGTCTGGCTGCATTCGTTCATCTGTTCCGTCTGATGCTAGGAGACCGCTGGTGTCCAGATAGCGTCCACTTTACTCACGCCGCACCGCGCAAGCCAACGCTACATCACCGGTTCTTCGGGTCCTCGGTTGAATTCGGCAGTTCGTTTGATGGCTTTGAATTCGACGCGGAAGTGCTGGACAGGCCCAAACCAGGAGCCGATAACACCTTGGCTGCCTATGCCGCCAACCTGCTCGATGGTCTTGGTACCCGGACGTCAGGAGCAACCACCGATATCGTCAGTCGCTTGATTCACACGCTGTTGCCGATGGGGCGTGCCTCGATCGCCAATGTCGCGCGCGCGATGGGCCGTAACGTGCGGACCCTGCAAAGAGAGCTCGCGGCGGAAGGGACCGAGTTCAGTGCGCTTATCGCTCGGATCAGAGGTGATCTCGCGGTTACCTATCTCAGCGATGCGACAACACCAATCGAAGCAATCGCCGAGCGGCTCGGCTATTCTTCGTCAACCGCGTTCATCCGCTTTTTTCGTTACCGGTTTGGCGCAACACCGGGAACCTGGCGTAACAATTTGGCGACCCCGTAACTCGCCTTAAAGCAAGCTGCGCTGATCAGTCACTGTTAGCTGAGCCCAAAAGTGCATCAGCCATCCCATCAATACGCCCCTTCCAAGCAAGCCACTCAATCCAAGGACCGAGAATACTCGACGCGCCGTGCAGTGCACCAGCCAGTTGCCCCGTAATCGCAGCGGTGGTGTCGGCGTCTTCTCCAAGGTTCGTGGCAAGGAGCACCGCTTCTGCAAAAGTGTTGCTTCGAGCAACACTCCACAGCGATGCTTCGAGACTATGCGCGACGTAGCCAGAAGCTCGGATTTGCTGCCTAGGCTTACCGCGCCAGGATCCTGCTGCGATCTTGCCGACAGCTCCAGCCCAGTTTCCCATAGGTCCATGCAGCACTTCGCTGACCGGCCTGCCTTCAATCGCATCGGCCAGCATCTCAGCATACACCACGCAAGCATCGACCGCCTCGGGCGCAGCGTGCGTAATCTTACTCTGCCGCGCCGCCGCATCGCGCAGTTTAGACCGGTCGCGGTGGAACCGGATCGCCACGGGCGCAAGCCGCATCAGGCTGCCATTGCCAGCGGTAGAGGGATCGGTTGAGCTGGCGTGGTGGTGGCGGTGTGGGTGTTTTGTTCTTCCCTGCTTTCGCTGCGACCGCCGCGAGTTCTTCCAGCGCTTCGACAGACAGTCCTGCCAGTGCCTGCTCTTGCAGGAGCTGAGCATAAAGCCGCTGCAGCACGCGCAGTGGCACGCGGGGTGCGGCTCCTCGGCCGAGTGCCTGCCAGCGGTCAGCAAGCTCGAGCGCGCTCATTTTGGGAATAGCGGCGAGTGCTGCCTCGAGGTCGCTCATCGCAGCACCTCGAGGGTGTAACGGCTGATGCCATCAACCTTGTGCCGCATGAGCTTGTAGCGGCGATGCTTACGCTGCGAGGTCAGGAAGGACCTGCAAGAGCAGGCCTTCCAGCCGGTTGCGCTCATGATTTCGTTAAGCGTGGCGCCGCCTTCCAAGCGAAGCAGAGCGCGGACTACGGCGGCTTTGCTTGGAAGCGTTGTATCTAATTGATTTAATTTGAACTGATCCAAGGGGTGGTCTCCATCAGCGGCACCATGCCGCTGCACCACCTCAAGCCCCGCCAGGCACGCTGGTCGGGGTAATCAGCGCCGTTACCGTTGACGCCTAAAGCTCACGGCGCTCCACTCGCTCCAGACGCAGCACTCCACTAGGCCTTGGCTGCCGTTCGAAAGACGCGCATGGTTTTGCGCGAGACGAGGTGGCGCTGGATATTAAAGGTGTTGTAGATCGCGGAGGGGGTGAAGACGAAGCGCTGTGCCTGCCCCTGGGACTTAAAGCGTTGCATTTTGCGCGCGCGTCGTCGGACCGGAAGGTGCGAGTTTTCAACCCGGTTGTTGTCGCGCAATCAACCTGGCTGGTGCTTATGCTGGCAGCCAAGAACCTTCATGGCCGCTCTGTAAGATGCAAGACCATCGGTGATGATCTGCTCGGGTGACGCGCCCTGGTTCTTGAGTATGCCAGCAGTTCCTCGACATCCCGCAGGCTCAGCGTGAAGCGATAATAGAGCCAGACCGCATACCAGATCGCATCCTATGGAAACCAGTGCAGGTTGAAAAAAACCTGCTTCATCATCCCCACCTTACCAGTGGAGAGCATTTCGCATTATACTGGCAACTCCACTGATTGGGATCCAGTCAGTGGACACCATCAGGGTCAGTGGTCACTTTGTGCCTCCCCAACAGGCCAGACAGATATCTCCAAACGCAGAAATTCAGACCTGTCTCGCCCCAACCAAAGGCTCTTCCCAGCGTTATGATTCCCAATCAGCCACCAGCAAATAAAAGCGATCTTCTAGTGCGCAGGATGCAATTGGCCGACCTGCCGGCCGCCCTGGAACTGCAAGCACAAAGCTATCCCGAGTTTCTCATTGAAAGCGAGGAGGCATTCGCGAGCCGACTCAATGTTGCCGCACCCTACTGCCTGGTGGCGTCGCTTGATGGAGCCCTCGTTGGATATCTCCTCGCGCATGGGTGGCCGCGCCAAGCCCCTCCGACAGTGGGTGAACTATTGTCCCGCACAGCGCCAAGCGAAGTCCTGTTTATTCATGACCTCTCCGTTGGGGCAGCCGGACGCGGACTGGGAATTGGAAGCAAGCTGGTTCAAAACGCTTTTGAAAGAGCGGCCCACGACGGGCTGCAGATCGCTGAGCTTATCGCCGTTGAGGGGGCAGCCACTTACTGGGCAAGCCTAGGGTTTATCGAAGTCACCGCGGATCCAACCCTCGCCAATAAAGTAGCCAAGTACGGCAGAGAGGCACGCTGGATGGAACTCCAGTTCGCACCAACTTTTAGAAACGTGTGACTTGGCTGCACCTTCAGCCTTTCAGCTGGCACAGATCACTTTAGACGCAAGCTATGATCTTCAAGCACATCAAAGGCTGGCTGTCGGCCGATCGGTTTCGGCCCGCAATGGGCCGGGCACCATTGCGTATGGATAGCGGCGCAGCGAAAGAGAACGGCGTAACCCTATTGATTTGGACTAACGCCGTTCCGTATTTCTGTCAGAAGCCGATGTACCCCCAGCCGCGATAGACCGGAGCCGCGATGACTACCGGCGCAGCGACATAGCCGTAGCCTATGCCCCATCCCCGATAGGCTGGAGCAGCGACAACCACCGCAGGTGCATAAACACCCCCGTGCCGCTGGCGGCATAGGTCGCCCCGCCAGATGCCGCGTTCGAACCTTCCAGTTCGAGCTTGTAAGAGCTGGAAGAGGCAATCGCATTGACGGTGGTCGAGCTGTACTGCTCGTTACCGATCGCAGCAGTTGCACCGTTGTCGGTGGCCGAAACGGCCAGGCTGTTGGCCACGCGGTTAGCCGAAGCTTCCGCCGTGGTCGTGTTCTTCGACAGCGTCGCGGAACCATTCAGGATGCCGCTGGTCGCGTACGTCGCCGGATCTCCGCTGGCAGGCGGGCCAAGCTGGACGGCCGCCTCGCCCGGGGCAACCCGCTGAACCTGAACGCCCGCGAGATTGGTGGTACAGGCGGCCAGGTTAGCCAAGAGGCTGACTCCCGCTGCCGCGCGCCAAAGGCGCGTCCGGTTTGCGAACATATCCGCATGACGTTCTGATATCGGCGAAGTCCAACTGAACTGAAAAGAAGGGGTCGGCATTTGTCGGCCCCTTTTTGCGTGGACTCGCTAACCAACCGTGAAGTTCAATTGGGTCACTCGATCGAGGGCAGAAGCTCCCGTCAGGTCCTTTGCCTGCGCCGCCACGCCTGCGGCGGCAGGTCATGCAGATTGGTAAACCAGGCGGTGAATGCAGCTGGGCTGGAGAAGCCCAGCAATTCGGCAATCTCTGCATTACTGCGACGGCTGCCAGTCAGCTGTCCGCGTGCCAGATCAGTTCGAACTTCGTCAAGCAATGCGTGAAAGGTGACGCCCTCTTCCGCCAAGCGACGTTCCAGCGTGCGGCGGGATATACCGAGGTGCTCTGCCGCAAGGCTGGCCGTGCAACGCCGACCGGCCAACATGGCGCGAAGGAGGCGGCGGACCCGTTCCACCATGGGGAGATCGCCGAGGCCGGGCAGGGTTGCGCGCAGCTGTTCAGCATAGGGCCGCAGGGCCGCCTCGGCCAACTGGTTGGACTGGTCGAGATCGACCCGAGCTAGCACGATCCCGCTGAAGTCCTGGGCATAGTGGACCGGCGCACCGAATACGCGCTCGAACTGGCCAGCGCGGACCGGGCGTGGGCGTTCGAGATAGATTGCCAATGGAGTCCAGCCAGGGCCAAGCAATTGCCGCAGGATCCGGTGAAGCATGGCCACGGCCACATCAACTGCCTGCACCCGCGGGCCTTCCCCGGCCAGCGTGCAGGATAAGATGGCAACATCGTCGTGCTCGGCCAGATCAATGGTCAGCGCTTCATTGTGCAGAGGCAGATAGGCTGTGAATATGCTCAGGGCGCTGCGGATGTCCGGCTCGTCACGGGCGAGCAGGGTTACTGGGCCAAGGTTGGAAAAGCCGCGCAGTTCCGAAAGGCGCAGGCCGAAGTCCTCGATTCCCGCCAGCTCCGCCGCGCGCTCGAAGGCCTGGTTGACCGCGCTGGTCGGCAGGCGCCGGTCCGGCTCCTGCTCTGCATCACCAGTAATTCCGCAAGCGCGCAGGATTGCCCGGCCATCCAAGCCGTAGCTGCGCGAAAGGGCAGCAAAGCCGGTCAGAGCAGCGGCGCGAACGGTTGGCACTTGGCGCATTTGCGAAATCTTTTGGCGCAATCTCTAAATTATGTCCAGCCCGTTCGCCTAAGCTCGGCGCAACAAATGGGGAGATGATGCATGCCTTCAGCCACTCCGATCAGTGATGCCGCCCGCGCGGGTGGCGACTGGAACGAAGCCTGGAACCAGGCCGCCGCGTTCGATGCCGAATGGATGGAAAAGTTCCTAGACATGGGCACCCATCCGGTCCGCAAGGGCATCATCGATCCCAAGACCTACGAGTTTCTGGCCATCGCGGTCGATGCCAGCTGCACCCACATGTATTCGCCCGGGGTCAAACGCCACATTGCCAAGGCGCTCG
The DNA here is from genome assembly GCA_964571305.1 of uncultured Novosphingobium sp. Classification (GTDB taxonomy): domain Bacteria; phylum Pseudomonadota; class Alphaproteobacteria; order Sphingomonadales; family Sphingomonadaceae; genus Novosphingobium. Next base: position 267 of record CAZNBX010000002.1, on the reverse strand, counting down.
ATCTGGGCGCAACGCCTGAAGAGATCATGGCCGTGCTGCAACTCGTGGCAGTACTCGGCATCCATTCGGTTGCGCTCGGCACCCCACACCTTGTCGATGAAATGAAGGCGCGCGGCATGCCGGTGCCTAACCTGCAGGAGGACTGAACCATGCACTTCCTTGATGCTAGCCTGCTCCGAGAAAACCAGGCAAAGCTGGTAATCCAGGTCGCACCCTATGGCCCGCAGCGGCTGCCCGCCGATTTCCCCGAAGACATTCCCCGCCCGC
>CAZNBX010000001.1:18865-73795 GCA_964571305.1 uncultured Novosphingobium sp. | reverse complement strand
CAGATCATGGCCAAGAACAATGGCAACATGCATTCCGGCCAACAGCGCCAGCAGAGCGAAGAGCGTCGCAATCCCGGCCAGCAGAATGGTGGCACCAGCGGGGCAGGACGCCAGCAGCAGCAGGACAGCAACAGCCGGAATGCGAATAAGTCCCAGCAGGGATCGCAGTCGGGCAAGGGCTCGAACCAGCAGAAATAGGCTCACCCTCCCCTTTGGTGAGGTGTAAGCGAAGCGCCCCAGTTCCCCGCCGGATCTGGGGCGTTTCCTGTGCATGATGAGCAAGGTGCTAGTTCAGGCTGCCAGTCGCATTGGCGATGGCGCGAAGCTCCGCCTGGTCGCGCACCGTGACAAAACGGCTCCGCGCCTCGATGATGCCCCGGTTCTTCAAGTCCTTCATCACGCGATTGACGTGGATCGGAGTGAGGCCAACCACGTCGCCGATCTCCGACTGGGTCAAGGGCATGGGGAAGCGGTCGCTCTGCGATCTTCCCGCTCCTTTCATCCGGTCCATGAATTCGACCATCAGCGACGAAATGCGCTCCACCGCCGACTTGCGTCCCAAGGCGGTGATCCAGGCCGATTGGCGTTCGATAATGCGGGGGATTGCGCCCAGCAACTCACGTGCGTCCGGTGAAGTGCGATCGGCTTCGGTAAGCTTGGCAATCGGTTTGCACCAGGCCCGCACCGGGGTTAGCGCGATGATGCTTTCGGTGCTGCGCGGGCGGATGATCCACTGCGGTTCGCAGTAGTCGCCGGGCAGATAAAGCGCCGTGATCTGCCTGCGCCCTGCCCCAAGAACGGTATAGCGCCCAACCCACCCTTCCTCGATGCAGAAGATCGAGTCCTGCGGTTCGCCAGCGCGGGTCAGATGCTCGTGGCGACGAAAGCGGAAAATCGGCTCGCTGGGTTCGTTGGATTTCCTGGGCATGGCGAGGACGATACGCAGCAGCAAGCTTGAGGTTGCTTACCTGAATTAAGCACCTGCCAACCATGAGACGAGACGTGGGCGGGACGGGCCGAAATCCCGGTTTTGTGCAGTTTTGAACGCCCCCTACCCTTTCGCTAATCCAGATTTGTCGAGGGGAACACTTCCCCTCGTGGGCTGGTTTCGACCTGCGAGCACTGCACCCCTGCAGTTGCCCGCCAAGGAGGATTCGAATGGCCAGCAAAAGTGAAAAAGCGGAACAGTCACCCGCTGGTGGCGAGACCGCGATGAATGGGTCGGGAACCCAATCGGACAAGTCGGCTCGCGGCAAGAACGCGGTCGAATTGCTGAAGGCCGATCACCGCGAAGTCGAGAAGATGTTTGCCGAGTTCGAAACGGCCTCGGACAGCAAGAAGGACCAGTTGGCCGAGCAGATCTGCAAGGCCCTGACCATCCACGCCATGCTGGAGGAAGAGATATTCTACCCGGCCTGTCGCCAGAAGGTCAGCGAAGAGGACATGCTCAACGAAGCCCAGGTCGAGCACGACAGCGTCAAGATCCTGATTGCCGAGGTCTGGGGTGCACGCGCGCAGGACTCCTACCGGGATGCCAAGGTCAAGGTCATGTCCGAGCAGGTCAAGCATCACGTCGGGGAAGAGGAAAAGCCCCGCAGCGGGATCTTCGCCAAGGCGCAGGAAGCAGGCGTCGACCTGAACGCACTAGGCATGCAGATGGCCCAGCGCAAGGCCGAACTTGAAGCAGAGGACGACCTCGCTCCGGGCGAGCCGGTCTCCATCCAGGGGGTTTCGACAGGCAACAGGGAAACAACCAAGGAGAGTATGATGGCAAGTATGCAAGAAGGCCGAAGCGGCAGCAGCCGCTCGCGCAGCGACGATCGCGGTTCGCGTTCTGGCGGACACGAGCGGGACGAGGATGGCCGTTTCACGAGTTCGCGCGGTGGGCGCGACGACGATGATGACCGGGGTTCACGCCGGAGCCGCTCGCGCGACGACGATGACCGTGGCCGCTCCAGCCGCAGCCGCGACGATGATGACCGCGGCCGCGGGCGTGGTGGTTGGTTCGGCGACAGCGAAGGCCACTCCGAAGCCGGCCGTCGCGGTTGGGATGACCGTGACGACGACCGCGGTGGCCGTTCCAGCAGCAGCCGGGGGCGCGATGACGATGACCGTGGTGGCCGTTCGAGCGGCGGACGCGGCGGCGACCGTGGCCAGGGCGGCTGGTTTGGCGACAGCGAAGGCCATTCGCGCGCAGCCCAGCGCGGCTGGGATGATCGTGACGATCGCGGCTCCTCGCGCTCCTCGCGCGGACAGGGCGATGATCGCGGTGGCCGTTCCAGCAGCGGACGCGGCCGCGACGATGACGGACGCGGCAACGGTCGCGGTGGCTGGTTCGGTGACAGCCGCGGCCATTCCGAAGCTGCACGGCGAGGCTGGGAAGACCGCGACGATGATCGCGGCGGACGCTCCAGCCGGGGTCGTGGACGCGATGACGATGATCGCGGTGGCCGCTCAAGCCGCAGCAGCCGGGATGATGACGATCGCGGCCGTGGCGGCTGGTTCGGTGACAGCCGCGGCCATTCCGAAGCAGCACGGCGCGGGTGGGACAGCCGCCACTGATCGCCTTCATGGCTGAAAGAGTGCCGGGCCCGTTGGGGTCCGGCATTTTTCTACCCCCAAGCCAGAGACCTGGACGGTGGTTGCTGGGTCGGACCTAATTTTGAATATGCAGATAGGCAGGATCGAACCCGGCTAGCTTGCGCAGGGCCGAAGGGTTGTCGATCTCGACCTTTCGCCGCGAGAACTGCAGCAGATTCCGTTCACGAAGTTCGCGTAAGACGCGGTTCGTATGAACGGGACTGATCGCAAGGCACTGCGACAGTTCCACCTGGGTGAAAGGCAGGGCGAAGCTGAATTCATCCGCCAGTCCGACCAGTCCAAGGCGCGTGTGCAGTTCGCAAAACAGATGGGCGGTCCGCTCAAGCGCATTGCGCTGGCCGAGCGACAATTCCCATTCGCGATTTATGTTGCCGTCAATGTTGGTCAGCAGCCACAGCAGCTCAGCCAGTTCGGGATTTCGCTCCAGCGCTTGACCAATCGCATCGTGCGGAGCGACCGCCAGCGTACAATTGGTCAGGGCAAGAACGTCCTGATCGGTTCGCTTCAGGGTATAAGACGCCAAGTCCACGAAATCGCCGGGCAAGTACAGAGCGGTGATCTGCCGCGCGCCGTTCGGAAAATCCTGATAGTGACACAGAAAGCCATCAAGCACCAAAAGGCACTGTTCGACACTCTGCCCCCGGCGCAATGCCACCCGGTATTCCCTGATCCGCTCGGTTGCCTGAAAGATCTGGCTGATAGCCGCTTCAGCGCTGGCAGAGACATCCACATTGCAGCGCATCCTCTGGAAGAGGATCTGCAATTCTTCCTGCGTTGGACGGCCGCCCCCCGATTTGGCACCTCTCGGTGCAACCTGCCGCATTGATGAAACCTTTCGTTCCCTGCTTTTCGCCAATGCACGGCGCGGCAAAAGGTTCCCGCAAGGACCGGGAAATGGTGCGAACGATAACCTTGGGCAGCTGATCGTTGAGCAGGCACGGCTTGGCTCTGCATCGACACGGCGGCGCAACAGCGCGACGCACCACCCGTTGCTGTTCTTCCAGACAATCGAAAGCAATCCGCCCATGCAACACCACGCCGCGCCGCCGGATCCGGCCATGCAAAGCGCAAAAACGGAGATACCGGACGGCGCCGACACGCTGTTTTCCATGGCCGAAAGCGTGCTGAAAACGGCAAAGAAGGGAAAGCTGCATATCGCCAGCGCCGAAAGCTGCACCGGCGGTTTGCTGTCATCACTGCTGACCGATGTCGAAGGGTACAGCGGTTTGTTCGAACGCGGCTTTGCCACTTACAGCGAGGAAGCAAAGGCCGACCTGCTGGGCATAGACCCGATCCTCATTACCCGGCACGGCGCGGTCAGCACCGAAGTGGCTGTGGCCATGGCTAAAGGTGCGCTGGACCATTCCCGGGCACACATCGCTATAGCTATCACCGGGTTTGCCGGACCTGCCGGAAAGCGTGACGAGGAGGGCCTGGTCCACATCGCCGCTGCCTCGCGCGAAGGCGCGCTTATCCACCGGGAATGCCATTTCGGACCACGCGGCCGACAGGAAATACGACTTCTCGCTGCGCGCGGCGCGCTTGAGCTGCTTGGTGAAATAGCCGGCGGAGCAGGCAGGCCGTCCAGCAAAACAGGAGAGGCAAATGGATGACAAACAGGAACGCAGTGCGCGGAACTTCGGAATCATTGGCAAATACGCCTATGCCTGGATCACGTTCGGTTTCTTTGCCGTGTCGCTCGGCCTGCACTGGTATTTCGGCTGGCGCAGCTATGTGGGCGATGCGCTGGAACACGGGCAGCGACCCGAAACCGGCGAATATCTGAACCAGATGCTGCGCGACACATTTGAAAATTGGCAGTCCGAGTTCCTCCAACTGCTGTGGCAGGTCGTTGGCCTAGCCTACTTCCTTTACGTCGGCTCGCCGAGTTCGAAAGAGAACGACGATCGAATGGAAGAGAAGATCGACCTGCTGCTGAGCCTGCAAGGGGGCAGCGAGGTGCAGGCCAAGGTCGACGACATCGACCGGCGATTCCTGCGACACGGTGGTGGAGCGAAACCGCACGCTTGAACAGGGCTGGAGGCAGGTTGTGACGCCCGACCGGGTCGCTTTAGAGTCGGGCGCCACGCCGCGCGAAATAGCAAGCAGCTGACCAACGTTCTATAAGCATTTAAGCCTAGAAACTTATTCGAGTCAGGTGATAATCCGCCACCAATCTTTCTCCATCATGATTCGCGCGTCGAAATATAAATAAAGTCCGATTCTCTCTAAAATTTTCTTCGGATTATTTGAATAACTGGCCAATTTATTTTTGATCGGAATTTCGACGCACTTGTTTGGAGACCGAATATGCGCAAAATCTTTAATGTATTTCGTGATCAACTGGGCGCGACTGCTATTGAATATGGGCTGATTGCCGCCCTTATCGCGGTTGCCGCAATGACCGCCATGCAGAGCCTGGGCAGCGAGCTGAACACCACGTTCAACACCGCAGCGACGTCGCTCAAAAGCGCCAACGCACAGTAACCACTTCGCTCAAGCAAGACCAATATTCGGCCGACAGGGCGCAACTCAGGCCCCTGTCGGCGGGATCCGAGGAGAAGGATTGCGATGGTTTCCTTTATTGACACGCGTCGACGGGAACGACGAGGCACGGTCGCGATGCCTGGAGCCATTCGCCATAACGTCACCTGTCGCTCCAATGTTTCGGTCGGCGACCTGTCCGCACGCGGTTGCAGAATTCTCACGCGTGATGAGGGAATTGCTGTCGGTACGTCGGTGTTCGTGCGCCTGAACGAACTAGCCCCACTTCGAGCAACTGTCCGATGGCGCGGCGAAGGAAGCGCCGGGTTGGAGTTCGATCATCCGCTTTACATACCAGTCCTCGATCATCTGCTAAACCACTGGTCCTTTACGATGACTGCCGAATTGGAAACGAATTAGGGGTTATCCCGCATTTTGGCAGTAAGGTTCTCGCGTTTCGGAACCAACTCCATTTTTATGCTTAGCACGGACTGCCTAGGTAACTGGGCATGATCCAGGCTCCCATCTCACTCGTCGATAGCGATTACGCACGCCGCGCGCGCATTGCTCATGCCCTCACTTCTGCTGGCCGCCATGTCGAGCCATTCGAGAGTCTTCAGGAATTCTCGGCCAAGTCGCATGATCGCTCGGTATTGCTCGTCCACGACGAAGGCACGCTTGTCCAGGACGTTATCCAATGGTGCAGGCGCGAAGGCCAGCTTGTTGGCGTATTGGCCTATTCGCAGAGCCCTTCGCCCAGGGCGGTGGTTCAGGCGATCCGCTGGGGCGCAACCGATTACTGCCAGTGGCCGATCGATCCAGAGAGCCTGCAAGAAGCGGTTGAAGCCTGTCAGGCAATTGCCGAGACAGATTGGACCCGGGCCGAGAAGCAGGCCTTTGCCCGCAAGCTGATCGAACGCCTTACTCCCCGTGAAAAGGAAGTTCTGACGTTCATGACCAAGGGCTTCTCAAACCGCGCTATTGGAGAGCAACTCGGGATCAGCCCGCGCACTGTGGAAATTCACCGCGGCCATATGCTGAGCAAGCTGTTTGCCAACAACTCTCCGGATGCAGTCCGTATTGCGCTGGAAGCTGGGATCGAAGTCTGATCCAGCCGTTCAGGTCCGGGTCGCGGCGCGAAGCATCTTCGTCACGACCTGGGCGTCTATCGGCTTGCGCACGAACAGCCATTCGTCATCCAATTCTTCGCCTTGCGGAACGTAGCCGCTCATCAGGACGACCTTGAGTGATGGGTTCAATTCCCGGGCTGCACGCGCTAGGTCGGCCCCGCTTTCGTCTGCCAGCAAAATGTCGGAAAGCAGCACCTCGAACGAATTGCGCCGCAACGCTTCCAGTGCCTTGGAACTATTACTGACGCCGACAACCGAAAAACCAGCCGCGCCGAGGAGCTCGCACAGAGCCTCAAGCGCGAAAGGCTCGTCCTCCACGACGAGGATCTGCGTATCCAACTCGGCCGATGGTTCGATCTGACCCACTGCCTGGTCGGCCGCCAAAGCGTGAACCTCAGCCCGCGACACAACAGCGGGCGCCAGGTCGATGCAGGGCAAGCTAAGAAAACGGAGCTCCCGGTTCCCAGCGTTGGCGCAATCCGACCATTCCCTCCGGCATTGACTACAAATTCGAGGACCGATGCGAGGCCAAGTCCATTTCCATTGCGCTTCGTCGAATAGAACGGTTCGAAGGCCCGGTCTAAAACTTCAGGAGCCATGCCGACCCCGGTATCGGTGACAGCAATACTGCTGTGCGCAGCTCCATCGGACCCGCCCTCTCCCACTTCGGTGGCCGCCACCAGCCGCGTCGTCAGTGTGACTTCGCCCCCTTTGGGCATCGCATCGCGCGCATTGATCAGCAGATTGAGCAAACAGTTCAGTGTCGCGGCTGGATTGATCGAAGCCTTTGCGCCGGGTGTACCCAGATCAAGCCGGAGACGATCACGCATGCCAACCGTTGACGCAAGGAACGCCTGATTTTGGAGAATTAGGGCATCGATGGCGACGGGAATTAGAGTATCGCTCCGCTGGTTGGAGAGGGTCATGAGCGAGCGGGTTATTGCCGAACCGCGCGCAGCCGCGCCCGAAATGATCTCAACTAGCCGAAGGGGCCGTTCCTGCCCGGCTAGCGCCACCTCAAGTCGATCACAATTGAGCTTAATGATAGACAGTAAATTGTTAAAATTATGATCAAGAATTCCTGAGGAGCGACTGATGCGATCTCCCAGATCCTGACTCAGCTGCCGCGCACGGTCTAGTTCCAAGGCGACCACCCGTTGCTCCTCCAGAACGGCGCGCTGGATACTGAACATCAGCAATGCGTGGATTGTCGGATCACCCAGCCATTCAGGACTTGGTGCGAGCCGCGCGATTCCAGACTTAGAAGGGTCGTAGAACCTGATAATTCCTCGATAGTCGTACCGCTCGCCGATGCGGTAAGCCTGAAGTGATCCAATATCGATTGACCTGGAACAAGCTCGGGGAAGCGCCGGCGAACCACTGGGCCTAGCGCGGTGACGCGCAGTTCGTTGTTGAGCACAATATTGGCCGGGAAAATCGAGTCACGTTGCTCCTGGCCAAGTCGAATTCTCATGTGCGGGCCCCGGGCACAAAAGTGAGCCGAAAAATCGCTCGCGCTCCTTCGCTCGCGACGGAGCTTACGGTTCCCGCAAGGTTGAAACTGACCAGCAACCCTATCAAAAGCCCTTTGACAAAGGGTTCAAGCCCTGTGCGGTCTGACTGGTAAGCAACGACCAGCGAACCAGGCTCTTCTGACAGCACCTTGAAACTCGGCATGCGCGCATCGGGCATGACAGTCTCGACGCTATCGTGCAGCCGATCGAGATTGCGCAGGAATGTTGCGATGTCCTCGCCGGTGAATTGGAGAATGGGCCCGAACGAACCCCGTTCGGCATAGGCAATCCAGTATTGCCCGAAATCGGTCATGAACTGGGCAACTTCGCCCCCGACGCAACCCGCTGCACATTCGATCAGATTTAAAGTTACCGCGTCCTCATAAACTTTCGCACTGATCAGTTCGGACTGCCCGATCCCCGTCGCAGCTTCGATTTCGGCCCAGGTGCGTTTACCAGCGCCTTCCAAGACCATTTGCCGCACCCGCGGTGTATCATTCCGTACATGGCCACCTTTCCGCACCGGAGGGGTTATGACCGCGCACCCAGCTCACAATTATCGATCCAAGATTTGCGCGGCACGCGCGACCTGCTGCTCGATCCGATCGAGCTTTTCATTAAGGTAGGACCGATCCGCATCGCTCAGGTTTGGCGCAAGGCGCGCGCGCAGGTTTGCCACAGCGAGACTGATCACGTTTAACGGCTGACGAAGATCGTGCGACTGCTTTGGTGAACCGTTCCCAACACTCATTCTTTCGCCCTTCAATACCGACTGATCTTAGGTCCATGTTGATCGAAAAATGGACCAATCCTAGCGGGCCATCCTTCCTGATGCCCTTGGTAATTCGCCTAAAGGCTAACATGCACCGTTTCAATTACACCCATATTCGCTCTCATTTCTGTTGCAATTCCCCACCTGAAGCAGCGGAGCTTAGGCTACCAGCCGGGCGGGTCGGCGGCCCGTGTCGCAATTCGCAACAAGAGCCATAAGAACAGAGACCAGCAATGCTCGCAGAACTGTCGAATATCGAAACGGCCGAAATCGCCTCTGTCCAGTGCCATGTCGTGATTGTAGATGACGATCCGCAGTGCCTGGTCGAATACCGCGAACTGGTCGAAGCGCTTGGCTATCCGTGCCATCAGGCTTCAGACGCGGCTAGCGCGCTGCGCCTGATCGCCAGCGACCCGCGGATTGGCATCGTCCTCACCGACATACGCATGCCCGGCATGGACGGCCTGACGCTGCTCGAAGAATTGTCCGAGCGCTTCATGAGCGCGCGTCCGCTCGTTGCTGTCGTGATTACCGGCCTGTCCAATGTCGACACTGCAGTAAGCGCGATGCGATCAAACGCGGTCGATATGTTGGCGAAGCCAATTTCACTCGAAGGGCTTTCGGGTTCGCTGCGGCGCGCAACGTCGCGGTGGGCGCGACTTGCCGCCCAGTTCCGCTTGCTGGCTTTGTCGCAAACTGCACGACGCGCAGATCCGGGTATTGCATCGCCGATCCAGGACGTTTCACGCCGCGAGCCCAGCACGGACGAACTCCAATCTTTTGCCGCGAAGATCATGAAAGACCGGCAGAGCCGTTCAAAGTTCTTTGATCCGCAGATCCTTTCCGGGCCGGCATGGGACATTCTGCTTGACCTGGCCGCAGCCGGACTCAAGGGTGAGCCGGTCCCAACATCGAGCGCTTGCGCCTCGACCCAGGTGCCGCTCAGCACTGCGCTTCGTCACGTTAACCAACTGGTCGAGGCCGGTCTGGTCAAGCGCGAAGCCGACCCCGGTGACCGGCGGCGGACCCTGCTGGAACTGGAACCGCACGCCCTGGAATTGATGACGCGCTATCTGACTTCGTCGTGGGAGTCGCTCGATTCGCGCCCACGCTGAATAGAGATCATTCGATTTCGACGGGAAATCTTTAGCGGCTTGGCGACATTAAAGAGGCCATTTCACTCTTGAAGCGAAATTCGCTTCCAAAGTGGTGCAATCGATTTCAGCATAGAAACATTTGCGATGTGATGCGGATATTTGACTGTCACATCAAAATGTGACAATACGATTCCATGTCCAGCAACATCATCGATCGCGTTCGCCGCCTCGTCACTGACGGCGGCATGTCTCGTTCCGGCCTGGCGCGTGCAGCCGGGCTTCACGCAAATACCTTGCGTGATTGCACCGATGAAGGCTGGAACCCAACCACGGATACCCTGCGCAAGCTGGAACGCTTCCTGTGGGACAGTGATGAGAGCCCCGTACTCGTCGGTATCGACGAAATCATCGCGGAAGCCCGCAACGGTCGGATGTTCATCCTGGTCGACGACGAAGACCGCGAGAACGAGGGCGACCTGGTAATCCCGGCACAGATGGCCACCCCTGACGTGATCAATTTCATGGCCACCCACGGACGCGGCCTGATCTGCCTGACGCTGACCAAGGAACGCACCGACACGCTTGGCCTTGAGCTGATGAGCCGCAACAACGGCACACGGCATGAAACCGCCTTCACCGTTTCGATCGAAGCCCGCGAGGGCGTCACCACGGGCATCTCCGCCGGAGACCGCGCCCGCACTGTCGCTGTAGCCATCGACGCCAGCAAGGGGCGTGACGATATCGTCACCCCGGGCCATGTCTTCCCGCTGATCGCCCGCGATGGCGGCGTGCTGGTCCGCGCCGGCCATACCGAGGCATCGGTCGATATATCGCGCCTTGCCGGGCTCAATCCATCGGGCGTGATCTGCGAGATCATGAACGAGGACGGGACCATGGCGCGGATGGACGACCTTGTCCCGTTTGCACGTCGCCACGGCCTCAAGATGGGCACGATCCGCGACCTGATCGAATACCGCCGCAAGCACGACCGCCTGGTTGAATGCGTCAGCGAAGCCCCCTTCACTTCGGACTATGGCGGCGACTGGACAGCCAAGACCTATCGCAACAAGGTCGACGGCTCGGTCAATATCGTCCTGCAAAAGGGGCATGTCGTTCCGGGGCAGCCGACCTTGGTGCGGATGCACTCGATGTCGATCTTTTCCGATGTCTTGGGCCAGCCCGGACCGCGCAAGCGCACCCTGCAACGCGCGATGGACGCCGTCGGCGAAAACGAGGCCGGCGTCATCGTGCTGCTGATGCCGGGCTCACCCGAACAGCTGACCGCGGAACTGGGCGGGACCAAGGCTGGTGAAATGGACCTGCGTGCCTATGGAATTGGCGCACAGATTCTGGCCGATCTTGGCATCAACGACATGATCCTGCTGACCAACTCACACCGCCATATCGTCGCGATCGAAGGATACGGCCTCAACATCGTGGGCGAACGCCCGATCCAGGAAGGATAAGACCTTGGCTCGTTTCCTCATTGTCGAAGCCCGCTTCTACGATCACCTCAACGACATGCTGGTCGAAGGTGCCCGCGCCGCGTTGAAGAGCGCGGGGCATGACGTCGACGTCATTACCGTGCCGGGTGCCTTGGAGATTCCCGGTGCGATTGCGCTGGCCGACCAGGCCGATCTCTACGACGGCTATGTCGCCATCGGCGTGGTCATCCGCGGCGAGACCTATCACTTCGAAATCGTCGCCGGCGAAAGCGCGCGCGGCATCATGGCACTGACCATGGACGGCATCGCGATCGGCAATGGCATCCTCACTGTCGAGAACGAAGCCCAAGCCTTGGTCCGCGCCGATCCGAAGCAAAAGGACAAGGGCGGGGAAGCGGCCAAGGCCGCGCTCGCCCTCCTCGCGCTGCGCGAACGGTTTGCCTGACTTGCGGCAAGCCAAGCGGGCCGGATGATCAGTCCGTAAAGGTCATGATCAAGGGCCCGCTGTATTGCCCGGCCGTAAGTGACGGCGGCAGGTTCACCGGGACGAACAGGATTCCCAGGGTAACATTACCCTGAAACTCGTGCGGCGTCCGCGACAGGTCCTTCGGCATGGTGAGGTTTACCCCATCGACGCTGATCAACCAGGGGGCCAGTTCAACTGTCTTACCGGCCTTGTCGATCCGCACGTTCTCCGCACGGACGGTGGTCGGCAGTGTTTCCGAACATCCCGTCAGTCGGACTATCGTCGGCGTCGATACCCCGCGAACCAAGGTGCCACCTTCAGCCGCGCCCTGCATCGTTCGCAGTTGCTGCGCGGAATTGACGCGCGGCAAGGGAATCGACGATTCCACCGGCGTGCAAGCAGCGTGACTGATCGTCGGAACCATGCTTGCGGCGAGCACGCCAGCGACCAGAAGCTTTCGTGACAGCATATCGGTTATCAGGACCATTGCGCGCTCCCAATGCAATGCGGGATCAGTTGACCGCCACGGAACGAAGAGCATCCTTCTCCTTGCGGACATGCTCGGCGCGGCCGGATGAGTAGAGCAGTTCAAGCCCCTTTTCGGCGGCGGCAGGCAAGGGAACGTCGAGCGTCGAACCCGGCAGGACGTAAATCATCGCATTGTGAACCGTGCCGTCAGCATCGCGGAAGCCAGCGACCCGGCCATAGGTCTGGCCGCTGTTGCTGACCCGCACCACCCGCTCTTCAACCGCCTTTGGCCCGGCTTTAGCCTTCTCTCCTTCGGCAACGGGTTGCTCAACCGTCTTCGAGACCGTGGTCAAAGTTGCGCTCAACTGGGCGGGCTCAAGATTGTCCCGGCCAAAGATGACCATCGGCAAGGAAGCACGCGGACGGACCCGAAAGCCCAGCACCGCCTTGTCCTTGTCTGCGCTCCCTTCGTCAGGCCGATCGAATTCTTCCAGGACCAGGCGATAATAACGCTCGTCCACGGGTGCAGACCGCGCCCAGGCGAGGCGGACGCTGGCCCGCGCCTGTGGCTCCAGCCGCACCATTTGCGGGAAAACCGCGACCTCGGGAGCAGGCTCCAGCGCATAGGGATCGCCGTCCTTTTGGACCCAGCGATAGACGCGGACGGAAACATAGCTGACCTCGCGTTCCGAGCCACCATAGAGCGGCAGGGAAATACCCTTCTCCGCCTCTTCCTGGGAGGCAAAGACATAGGGATTGCCGAAATTGATCGAAGCCGAGGCCGGGCTGGCGACCAGCACGACGGCCGCAACCACTGCCGAATGGATTATTCCGCGCATCATCAGTCCTTTGTTGATTTACATTCCACGTCGCGCAATTCGATCAGGTCGAACACGCTGCCATCCGCCTTCGCTTCGGGCTGCGGCGGCAATTCGATCACGCAACTGAACACGCCCTGCTCACTCTGCCAGGTCAGTTCGAGCGGCAGCCCCGGCTCGGGCCAGGAATTGAAATAGAGCGAACCATCCAGTTCGATCGGGGCAAAGCTGCTACCCGAAAGGGCATTGCCGCGGCCAAAGGCGTCCTTCGGAATCTTGGGGAACAGGCGCAGCGGCTGCAGCCGCTTGACCGGCACATCGACAACATAGCCACGATAAGGCCGCAGCGAACCGCTGAGCTGGTCCTGCGAAATTTCCATACCGAGCGGCAGTTTCGATTGATCGAACGAGAAGTTGACCTTTCGGTACGACGGAAGGTCGGTGATCACACCAAAGCCAGCACCGTTGAAGCGGGTCCGCCCTTCCATTTCCGGCGCAACGAACAGTTCCGAACCGGCCAGCTCCTTCGCCCGAACGACCAGCAAGGAATCCGATACCGACCGGGTCGCAATCAAGCCTCCGCCAGCCAGTACCAGCCCGCCGCGCATGCCGACGCTGCCGAACAGGTTTTCGCCAGGGTTGCGACTGAAGCTGGCCGTGAGGCTGCCCAGTCGTCCGCGCATGCTGCCATCGGCTGCAATCCGGCGATCCTGATCGATCGAAACCTGATAGTTCGTGCCGGACCCATAGGCGCCGCCGCTGCTGCCCCAGAAGGTGGCGGAATAGCGGTTGTCCCGCGCACCGCCGTCGCTCTTGGTGCTGTTGCCGTTCAGGCTGACCCCGTACCTTCCGCCCAATGGGATCACCCAGTTGAGCATCAGGCTGGAATAGGATTTGCCATACTGATCGCGACCGAACCGGCCAACCAGAGCGCCACTGCCCAGCTTCCCGAAACTCCGGCTCAGGTCGACCTGGATGTTGCGGCTGTCCGACGCGGCGTCGTTGTAGACCGAGCGTTCTGCAACCACGCGGGCCGAAATATCATTGCCCGGAAACGGCAAGGTCGTGCCGACGGAGGCACGGGTGCTTTGGGTGATGCCGCTGTTGACGAGAATGTTCGCGGTGACCCCAAGCCCGCGATAGCCGCCGTTGAAATACTGGCGGTGCGAAAGATCGACCGACAACGGTCCGATCCGGTTGAAGTAATTGGCATCGACGGTGCTGGCAAAGCTGCCACCGCCGCTCCATCCGCGGCTGGTTGCACCGGCCAGGCTCATCGAGCCCAAGGCACCGGGCAAACGCATGCTGACCGTACCGCCCAGTGCAAACGCCTTGTCGGTGGAGGACAAGCCAAGGTCGACGGTGACTTCGCGGGACAAACCATAGCGACCGCCGATGCTCCCGAAAGGACGGTCACCCTCGAGCGATTTCAGCCGCCCGAGCTGAACGTCGAAGCTGTAATCGCCGCGACGATAGAACGAGTATTGCGCGTTGATGTCGGTTGGCATCGAAAGTTCGCGGGCAACCCCATCCAGCCCGACGAATTCCAAGCGTCCGCCACGCGGCACTTCGGCCAGCAATTCACCGCCGATCTCGAACTTGCCCTCGCGCACCGGGATCTGCTTGTAGACCTTGTCGCCCACCCGGTACTGGACCACGCCCGGCCCTTGCGCAAAGCCGGTGATGGGACGGGGACCCGAAGTCGGAACCGAGCCGACATCGTCGGAATTGAAACGCTCCAGCGAAACCCCGTCAAACTGCTGCCCGCCCATCAGGCCGCGACCGGGCGACTGGGTACGTCCCGCAATCAGGCGCAGGCGCTTTTCAAACCACTCACGGCGGTAGGCAAAGGAATTGACGGTAATCTGGCTGCGTGAACTGCTGCTTGCCCCGACGTCGGTATTGACCGGCTGGAAATAGGTTGCCTGCATGTCGAAGGCATTTTCCTTGAACCGCAAACCTGGCTGGAGGCTGCCGAACAAGGCGACCGCGCCGTTCGGATTTGCCACAAAATTGGTGTCGTAGTTCAGAAAGGCTACAGTCGAGGGCGCAAGTTCCGGCGCCGGTTCGGGGCCGGAATGCACCGCACCCTTGCTCTCCCCGGATTCCACGAACAGGCGGTCACCGTCGGTCCAGAAATTGCGCGCTCCAACCGCGCAAATGCTCGCGTCATCGGCCTGAAGCACTTCGCCACATTCCAGGCCCGCGATCGCGACCAGGTTGGTCGAGATATAAAGCTTGTCGTTGACGATACCTGTGGTGCCCGCGCCATATTCGACGCCGTTGACAATGATCGTCCGGTTCCTGCTGTCACCGCGGAAGGGCGTCAGCTTAAGCGTGTTCTGCGAATGCTCGCCTCCGCTCGGCTTGCGGATAAAGTCGAGGTCGTATGGGACGGCCACGGCAACCTGCGTGCCTTCCGCTCCAGCTTCGGCATCAACGCTATTGTTTGCCCAGGCGGCGCCGCTCGCCATGGCGATAGCCAGTGTCCCGAGCGCGCAAAAGCAGCGGCTCCCAACAGCAAGGAAGTGCGAACGACCCAATTTTTTTCTTCCGATATTGCGACCAGGGCCAGCGCCACCTGGCTTGAAACCAGGAAGGTGCCGTTATTGCCCTAACTGCTTATAAACATTTAACATTAAGTGATTCTATAGATTTCTATAAGGTTGTTCCCTTGCGGGACGATTTGTCCCCAAAGGATTAAGCCTCGCCGCCTCAATGCCGAACGGATGGCACCAGCCTTGGACTGGTTATCCATCCGTTCAGGCGACATTCTCCCAAGCCTCGGCTCAGAAGTTCAGGGTATAGGTCAGGGTGTCAGAGGCAGTGCCCGCGGCGCCGAGCGTGTCAGTCGCGAGTGCCGTGGTGTCAGCCCCAGCAAAGCTGAGCGTCACGTTACCAAGCAGTGCCTGGGCAGTACCGGTCCCAGTGCCTGCCACAGGCGTCTGCCAGACCTGAACACCCGCGCCGGCAAAAGTTGCGTTGCTGTCTGCAACGAGGTTGCCGCCAAGCTTTTTGATCCCCGGCATGAAGGTTGCTGCCTTGCCGTTATGGGTTAGCTTGATCGCTCCCGCATCGCCCGTGGCAGTACCCTTGATCGTCAGAGTATAAGGGGCGGCGGAATCACAAGTGATCGAACCGAAGTTCAGGTATTCCTGCCCATTCGAACCGGCGGTGTAATCGCTCCCGCTATCCGACCGGCCCAGGGCCGCCGCGATATCACCCCAAGTGTTGGCGGAAGTAAAAGTGCCAAGGTTAACGGTAGCGCCGGTAACCGTGCACTCATTGATCACAGTCAGCGTGGCAGTACCCGTCGCGGTTGAAGTGCCCGCGTGGGCCACCCCCGGAAGCGCGGCCAGGGCAGTCGCCAGTGCCAGCTTGGTATAAAGTTTATTCATGTCGGTCTCCTTTTCACCGGAGACGGTTTATAGTTAGTTTGTTTTATCAATAGGTTAACCAGCACCATGTGCCGAGGGCAGGCATTCCCCGCGCTGATCAAAAGGTGTTGGCGCCGGTCAGCGTGCACTGGCTTCCAACCTGCATCGTTACGTTCGCAGTGGCTGTGCTCGTACCGGCCCAGGCCGCACTGGGCAGCGCCGCGATTGCAAGAAAGGCAACAAGCATAGTCTTGAAAAAATCAGCCACGAAAACTTTCCTCAAGTAGCTTCAAAATCGATCACGACATGGCGACAGGGGCTCGACACTCTGGAATAATCCGTGTCGCTGCACTCGCTCAATTGACCGTTCTACGGCACCCTCTCCTCACGCGAGTCAGTATCCCAGGCCATTCGACCGGTCCGCAGATCCCGGGGTTGACGTTCCCGCATATGCAATCGATCGTATAGCGATAACGGCGCATACCAGCATGCGTTCCGCAAATGGCACTTTCACGATAATCTCTATGGGGCATGGTCATAGAACACGGTTATCTGCGACTTGTTAACCAACCGGACTGAACTGGGCGCCATCGGGACGTGGCGGGAGGCCCTCCATGAAGGTACCTCCCCCGCGATACTTTAGAAATTCAGGGTATAGGTCAGCGTATCCGTGGCAATGCCAGTCGCGCCAAGAGTGTCAGTCGCATACACGCTTGTCCCAAACATCGGGAAGTAAAGCGGAGCGCTACCCAGAAGAACTTGCGCCGAACCGGTTCCCGTGCCTGTCAGAACATTGTCGGAGACATTGGCACCGGCAGTCGGAAGCGTAGCGTCATTATCAGCAACCGCGACGCCGCCGAGCTTCTTGATCATCGGCTGGAACTGCGCACTCTTCCCATTGTGAGTGATGCTCATGGTTCCCAATGTACCGCGGATTTCAAGCGAATAAGGAACGCCAGCATCGCAGGTAATCGAACCATAGTTCAAAAATTCCTGCCCGCGCGAACCGGCATGGTAGACAAGATAATCGTCCACCTTACCAACAGCGTTCGCAACATCCCCCCACGTCTGACTGACCGTATAGGTCCCAAGACTTACCGTGGCGCCGGTAACTGAGCACTGGTTCATCACAGTCAGCGTGGCTGTCCCGGTCGCGGTGGACGTGCCAGCCTGAGCGGCCGATGGAAGCGCGGCGATTGCGCCCGCGGCAAGAACGACCTTGGTAAAAAGCTTGCTCACAATAAATCTCCTTACGACGCCGACAATTTAAAGACCTCTGCCGGTAATCTCGTGTCAGGACCGATCTGGTGATCAACGTATTGGCTCGCAGATCAATTGAAGGGGAAACTGCGCCACGCAGTTCCTGCAACAAAAGCGACCTGGCGAACCCTCTTTAACCATCTGCTCGATCACGGTTTCGACTGGAGGTCGGTTTAAGGAAAGATCGCTTTCTATCAATGGGTTACTTTGCCCCGTCCCGGCGGGGGACGCTTTGACACCAAAACCTTAACAAGCGCAGCGACGCTTGTGGATAAACAAGGCAAATCGGCCATCGCCTTAAACGGGATTAGCTCCATGCGCCGAGCCATGGCAGCACAGAGCACAAGGCACTTCCCCACGAAGAGGAGGTGCCTTGCACAAGGCACCTCCGCTCCGGCTTAGAAATGCAGGGTGTAGGTCAGCGTGTCGGAAAAGTTGCCCGCTGTGCCGAGTTTGTCGGTAGCGAGTGTCCCAGGGCTGCTTACGATATTCAACAGCGAGTTGCCGATGAGGGCTTGGGGTGCGCCCGTGCCCGTCGCGGAAATTCCTGAAAAGAGCCAAGCCCAGACCCCAACGGGAAATCCCCCCTGAGAGTCAGCCAGAGTTGTCGCGCCTACCCGTGCTGGCGACAGGGCTGGTGTAAACCTGCGCACCGGTGCCGGCGTAGGTTGCATTGCTGTCAGCAATGGCATTGCCGCCAACCCGCTTGATCGCCGGAAGGAAGGTGGCGACCTTGCCGCCCTGGGTGATCTTGATCGCCCCGGCAACGCCAGTGGCCGTGCCCTTGATCGTCAGGGTATAGGGCGCACCGCTGTCGCAGGTGACCGAACCGAAGTTCAGGTATTCCTGACCCAGCGAACCGACGGTGTAGTTCGCACCGTTGAAGCTGCCGAGAGCGGTACCGACGTTGGCCCAGGTGTTGCTGGTGGTGTACGAACCGAGGTTCACGGTGGCGCCGGTGACGGTGCACTGGTTGATCACGGTCAGCGTGGCAGTGCCGGTGGCAGTGGCGGTGCCAGCCTGAGCCATGCCCGGCAGGGCAACGAGAGCAGCAGCAACGATGGCGACCTTCGAAACGTTCTTGATCATTGTATTCATCCCATTCGATGCCGGCACGATCAGCTTCGGAATAAATACCGACCTCCTCAGAGGGCGACCCGATCGTAACCGACATTGTTAAGTGTCCGGGCCAAGCCTCGACCCGAAACCGCAATTAGCCAAAACCGATTAGTTATCAAATTGTTAGTTATCCGCGTCCCAGTGCGAGACACTTTCTTTCTGAAAGATTAACGTTGGGGTTTTGACAGCCAGCGAGAGGCTGGGGAGCTGCAATCGCAGAGTGACCCGCCCTCGCCATGCTCGGCAAAGGTCGGGCCGTCAAAGCTCTAGGTTTTGCCGGGCAGGCTCATGCCGAATGCCGCGCAAGACCAGATTGTAAACGGAAGTGCGACCAACCGTGTCAGCGGCAGATCCATGCTCTGGATACTATGCCTAATGACGCCTTCATCTTAACAGATGATAATAAAAGGGGAAGAGGCTTTTCCGGAGTGGTGCACGGCAGGACCGGCGATGAAAGCGCCCTGCCTCCAGTTGCGGACGCGTAAAACCAAGAAGCGCCCCAGCCTTGATCAGCGGAGACCGCCCAATCAGAATGCACAGCAGGGCTCAAACGCGACAAACGATTCAACCGCTCAATTTGCCAACTAAAAGATTATAGATCGGACATAAGCCCCCACGCACACGAACTATATACGTCCATTTTGATATGTATTTACACATATCTATAATTGTTTTTAATATTTGTTTATGCAGATTTGACCCTATTTCATTTGTAATTATAAGTTTTGTACTCAATACATCGCCCATTCGATTTCCGCTTGGAGGGGAACAGGTGGCACTGGATCAAATTGTTGCATTGGAAAGCGTCATCGGCATCCCTCTTGTCACCCCTGAACTTCAGGCCTGCGCGTTTTTGTACGAGCATGGTCCGACCCCCAGCCACCACCTGCAAGGCGCATTGCGCACCTCTCCAGCCGGTTTTCACAACGTGAAGCGCCGTCTGGTTGAACGGGGAATCATCGTCGGAACCAAATCGCGGAGCGATGCCAGGGTCACTCTTTATGACCTGACGGACCACGTTCGCCAGATTCTGGACACACGCACCCCGTTCAACGCGGTTGCTCCGCGCCGCGAAAACGGTCCCCAGATAAAATCGCTGGCCGAAGCGCCCTGAAACCAAGGATCGCCTGATAATCTGCAAGCCCGCAGATTTATCGCACCGCCCGGCATCCGCCCGGTCCGAGGCTGACAACTTCGCCATCCCAATCTGCAGCTTCGTCTCAACAACGTGAGCCCAATGCATTCGGAGAATCCCTTGCCGACGAAGCCTTTTCGGGTTGCGACAACACTCGCCTTTGCAGTGATGTGGCCGCAAGTGGCGCATGGCGCCCTGCCCCAACCGCGAGCAGAATTCGCTGCCTCTATCGACGCAGACGAATCGGCCGCCGATAGCGCCAGTGCCAATGCTGCCACGCCGGGGAAGTCGGGCAGAGCCGCAAGCTACGATGTGATGCTGCCGTCGTCAGAGCAAACGACCCCTTCTTTTGAATGGACCGATGCTCCGCGTGAGGTTCCGCCCGCCCTCGCAAATGCCATCGCAATCGTCACCAAGCGCGATCCGGCCGCCCAATCAGCCTGGCTTGGTGCGCGGGCAGCGCTGTCGGATGCTCGTGGGGCGAAGTGGCTGCGCTATCCGTCACTGGCGACGAACCTTGATGTCATCAACGGCACCAACCGCGTTGCACCATCGGTCACGGTTGAAGTTCCGCTCTGGACCGGCGGGCAGATTTCATCGACCATCTCCAGAGCCAAGAAAGTCGAAGCAGCCTCGGTCGCGCGCTGGCACGAAACCGTGCTGAACCTCGCGCTGGACACGGCCCAGACCTATTGGAACATCGTCCTCTACACCCGTCTCGAGCAACTCTATCGGAGCAATCTGGAAGAACACCAGAAGCTGGTTGCCTCGATGCAACGGCGCGTTGACCAGGAAGTCAGCCCGCGCGCCGATCTCGAACTTGCCAAGTCCCGGACTGCGCAGATCGACCAGGAACTGGCGTCGATCCAGGCGCAACGCCTTTCCGCGATGCGCAGCCTCGCCGAACTGGTTCGCGATACCAGTTACGACCTTGGCAATGAACCGCAATTTGACGCGTCGCTGATGCCGAATGACTGGAACGGCGCCGCGAACGAAGTGGTGGAGTACAATCCCGGCCGAGCACGCCTCATTCTCGAAGCAGACGCGGCGCGTTCGGAAATCAGCATTGCCAAGGCCAGCATGCTACCCAAGGTCTCGGCGCAGTATTCGTATAACGAAATAACCGGCAGCCGGTACGGGATCGGACTACGGATGCAGGCCAACAGCGGCCTTTCGCAGCTTTCTGCCATTACAAGCGCAACCGCACGCTACGAACAAAGCCTGGATCAGGTCCGGCTGGCAGAGCGCCAACTCCGCCAGGAAGTAGCGAACGAGGTGCAAAGCTTTGATGCCGCAATACGCCGTGCCCTTGCCGCCCGCGAAGCGGCGGTCAGCGCGCAGCGCGTCAGCCAGAGCTATATGCGCCAGTTCATCGCAGGCCGACGCTCATGGCTGGACGTGATGAATTCGCTCCGTGAAAGCCTCACCGCCCAATCCGGCCAGACCCAGGCCGAAGTGACCGCGATGTCGACTTCGGTTCGCCTGCAACTGCGAAGCGGCCGCTGGCAGCCCATCAGCACTCCCTCGAAAGACTGACATGACCAGCTCAATCATTAGCTCAATCGCGGATCTCGCAAAGCTGCGCCGGATCCAGCTTCGTCCCGGCTGGTCAGACTCCTACTCGGGAGAGACAGAGGACCAGGCGGCACTTGCCCATGTCGCGGAGGCCTTGGGCTGGCCTGAACCGGTGTCATTCGCCCAAGCCCCGAAGGCCCACGAATACCCTTTGCTCGCTTATCATCCCGAATTGGGCTGGGGCGTGGCGGAACGGTTCGAGGATCAGACCCGGATCGTGGTGCTGCAGAACGGCACCCGGCATCGCTGGACGATCGATGGACAGCTGATCATGTTTGATCTGGCCCTGCCGGAAGCGCCGGGACAGAAGGGCTATGAGCGGGCGATAGACGTATTCATCGACGGGATCGCTCGCCGCAAAAGATCGCTGTTCCTGGCGATCCTCGCCACGATCACGGTCAACCTGATCGCGCTGGGAACATCGATTTTCTCGATGCAGGTTTATGACCGCGTGATTCCGCGCGGCTCGTTCTCGACGCTCTGGGCGCTTGGTACGGGCGTGGTTGTTGCCCTGATCTTCGACTTCATCCTGCGCGTGGTGCGCGCGCGTCTTCTGGAAGAAGAAGCGGCCCATATCGACAGCGAAGTGTCCGAATTCTTCTTCGCCCGCGCCAACGATGTGCGTCTCGATGCCCGCCCCCCCTCGATCGGGACCATGGCCGCCCAGTTGCGGGGCATGGAGCAGATTCGGTCGACCATGTCATCGGCAACCATCTTTGCGCTGACCGACCTTCCCTTCGCCCTGTTCTTCATCTTCATCGTGTTCCAGCTTGGCGGCGTCATCGCCCTGGTCATGGTGGTCAGCTTCCCGCTTTCGCTTGGACTTGCCATGCTGCTGGGCAAGCTGATCCGCGAAGATACCAAGAAGGTCCAGATCAGCGGCAACAAGAAGAACGGCATGCTGGTTGAGGCCCTCGACGCGGCCGAGACAGTCAAGGCCAACCGCGGCGGCTGGTTGCTGCTGGCGCGCTGGAACGCCCTCATCGAAGACCTGCACAAGCACGAATTGCCGGTGAAGGACCTGCAGTCGATCTCGTCATCTATCTTCGGCACGATCCAGCAGCTGGCATACGTCGGTACGATTGCCTGGGGCGCGGTCGAAGTGTTCGACAAGAATATGACGATGGGTGCGCTGATCGCCTGTTCGATCCTGTCGGGACGGATCAACGGACCGCTTATCGGACAACTGCCGGGCATGGTGATCAACTGGGCCTACACCCGCATTTCGCTGGAAATGCTCGACGGGATCATGAAGCTGCCGACCGACAAGTCGCTTGGTAATGACGTGCTTCGCCCCAGCCGCCTGAAAGGTGCGATCAGCCTGCGCGGCGTAACCTTCACCCACCCTGGCGCACGCGTTGGCCTGGAAGTGCCGCAACTGGATATCCGTCCCGGTGAACGGGTTGGTATCATCGGTGGTATCGGCTCGGGCAAGTCGACTTTGCTGCGCCTGATGAGCGGTCTTTATGCCCCGGCTGATGGCCGCGTCATGGTCGATGGGCTCGACGCCGGGACCGTCGCTGAAGATGTCCTGCGCCGCCATGTCGGCTATCTCCCGCAAGACTTCCGGCTTATAAACGGCACGCTGCGCGACAATTTGCTCCTGGGTCTCGACGATCCGGGCGACGACAAGCTGATGGAGGCGGCCGCTCGGACCGGTCTTGATGCCCTGATCGCGGCGCACCCGATGGGGGTCGACCTGCCGATCAGCGAAGGTGGCAGGGGCCTGTCCGGCGGCCAGCGCACGATTGCCGGCCTCACCCGCCTGCAACTCTACGATCCGACCTTGCTCTTGCTGGACGAACCCACTTCCAATCTGGACGTCCAGAGTGAGGCCAAGGTTCTCCAAGCGCTGCAAGCAAAGCTCCGTGCCGAAGACACCCTTGTCCTCGTCACCCACAAGCTTCAGCTGCTCAACCTGGTCCAGCGCGTTATCCTCATGGCCAATGGCCGGATTGTCCTGGATGGTCCCACTGGCGAAGTCCTCGCCCGTTTGACCCAGCAGCCGGCGCAAAGTGCCCAACCGGCCACACCCGCACCACAGCCCGCCGGCGAACAACCTCCAGCAGCGCCCACAGCTGCCGCAGAAGCCTGAGAGACCCAGCATGCGTCGTCATTCCAAATTCAATCTGAACCAGTGGACCGTCGTGTCCATCTCGGTGTTCCTTGCAGCGCTGATCGCGTGGTCATTCTGGGCCGAACTGGAGCAGGTCAGCCGCGCCCCCGGGCAGGTAATTCCAACCGGCCGCGTGCAGCTCATCCAGAGCTCGGATGGCGGCGTGATCGCGGACATCAAGGTGCGCGAGGGCGACCACGTGAAGAAAGGCCAGCTGCTGGTCGCTCTAGACCAGGTCAAGATCAAGGCGGCGGTTGGCGAAAGCCAGGGCAAGGTCGCGTCGCTTATGTCCAGCATGGCGCGCATCAACGCGGAACTGTTTGACCGTCCGCTGACCTTTCCGCCCGAAGTGCAGGCATTTCCAGATTTTGTCGCCAACCAGACGATGCTTTATCAAAAGCGCCGCCAGGCGGTGCAGGATACCTTGAATTCACTTGAGGGGATGCTCAGCCTGGCTCAGCAGGAACTGAACCTCAACCGGCCCCTGGTGGCGACCGGCGACGTCGCCCGGGCCGACGTCCTGCGCATGGAGCGCAGCGTTTCAGACCTGAAGGCGCAGATCGTCAACGTCCGCAACAAGTACCTTCAGGACCTTCAGGCCGAATACACCAAGACCGAGGAAGACCTGGTTGCAGCGCGCGAGATCCTTGCCCAGCGCAGCGACATGCTCAAGGATACGGAAATCCGTGCACCAACCGACGGGATCGTCAAGAATATCCGCCTGACCACCATCGGCGGCGTCCTGCGCCCCGGTGACGAAGTGCTGAGCATCGTCCCGACCGGTGAAACCCTGATTGTCGAGGCGCGCGTCTCGCCCTCCGACATCGCCTACGTTCGCGTTGGCCAAACCGCTTCGGTCAAGTTCGACGCCTATGACAGCTCCATCTATGGCGGTGCCAATGGCAAGGTGATCTACGTCAGCCCCGATACGATTGCTGAAAGCAAGGCATCGGGCGATACGGTGTTCTATCGCGTCCACACATCGGTCGACACCAGTTCGATGAAGCCGCACCGGCAGGGCGAGAAGATCGAGATTCAACCCGGCATGACGGCCACCGTCGAAATCCAGACCGGCAAGAACACCGTCTTCCACTATCTATCAAAGCCGATCACCAAGACGTTCGGCGATGCCATGAAAGAGCGGTGAGAAAGCGAACCACCGCCGACGCACTTGCGCGAATTGAAGGGCCTCTTTCGAGAGGCCCTTTTTTTACCCAGGCCACCTCGTGCAGAAGTGCTTTGAAGGCTTCCGTTTGACCCTGTACGAGCGCCGGACCAGTTGCTTCAATCGCCTCACCCCCCTTGCCTGCCCGGTGGATGGCATAGAGGCAGGTAGTCAGGAATCCGGATCGCAATGAATTATCGCCATTCCTTCCATGCGGGCAATAGCGCCGATGTCGTGAAGCACAGCCTGCTCATCGCCCTTGTCCGGGCCTTGCAGATCAAGGAGAGCGCGCTCACCCTGATCGACACCCATGCCGGCTGCGGGCTCTACGACCTGGGCGGCGAACAGGCGCAGCGCACCGGCGAAGCGGCGCAGGGTGTGCTGCGCGCCTTTGCCGATACGAACCCCTTGCTGAACGACTATCGCGCCGCGGTCCAAGCGGTGAATGACGGGAGCGAGCCGCGCCTCTACCCCGGCTCGCCGCGAATTCTGGCGCAGCTTCTGCGCCCGCAGGACTTTCTGATCCTCAACGAAAAGCACCCCGAGGACGCCCATGCCCTGCGCGGCGTGATGCGCGGCACGGTCGCTGCAGTGCACGAACGCGATGCCTACGAGTTGTGGCTCGCGATGTTGCCGCCCCGCACCCCGCGCGGCGTGGTGGTGGTCGACCCGCCGTACGAGCAGACGGACGAACGCGCCCGCATCACGACCACGCTTGCCGCCGCTCACCGCAAATGGGCACACGGCGTGACCGTGATCTGGTATCCGTTGAAAGACCGCGCCACGCATTCGCGGTGGAAGGACGAACTGCGCAAGCTCGGCATTCCGAAATTTCTATCGGTGGAGCATTGGCTGTACGATCAGGATCAGCCCGGGATTTATAACGGTGCTGGCCTTTTCATCATCAACCCGCCCTATGCCTTCACCCAGGCCCTGCCCCCCCTGCTGGAAGCCCTGCGCGCCGCGCTGGCCCCGGAAGGGCATAGCGGCACGATCACCGGGAATTGGCTGGGCGATTAAAGCAGACCCGCTTCGGCAGGTGTCCCGCCGGCGATCCGCGCTTGCTTGTCAGGAAGTCGATTTCTTCAAGCCAGCAAGCGCCGCGCCGCATCAGCGCCGCCCCGGACCGCACCTTCGATGTAGCCCACGCCGTTGCAGTCTCCGACCGTTTCGACCCGGTAACCCTCGGCACGTAACCGGTCGGCCAGGGCCGTGTCGCCACTGGCCCCCATCGCGACAATCACGTGGTCCGCTGCAATGTTCTGCACAGTTCCCTGCGCATCCGCGAACTGCACCGCATCCTTGCCAATGGAGATAGCGCTGACCCCGCCATAAAGCGCGACGCCGTGCTCCTTGAGCTCGGACAGGATGCGCATCCGGCGGACCAGCAGCAATCCCTTGCCCAGGCGCGGAGCCGGCTCGATCACGGTGACAGTGCGGCCGCGTTCGTGCAGGAATTCGGCCAGCTCGATCCCGACCAGCTCGCCCCCGATAATCACCACGTTCTGCCCCAGCGGCATCCAGGTCCGGGTCGCGGTGCGGACGAAATCCAGGTTGGCGGTCATCCCGGTCGCCGCCCCGACCCGCGTCGCGATGCGGGTCATCAGGCCGGTCTTGCGCTTCAGTTCGGTCGAGCTTTCGCCAAGCAGCAGCTTGCGCATGTCATCGCCACTGAAAACGTGCGGCAGGTCGTTGCCGGGAAGCTCAGGCATGTCCCGCCGGGCGCCGGTGGCCACCACCACGGCATCGGGCGCCAGTTCGCGCAGGAGTTCCGGCGTTGCCTCGGTATTGAGGCGCACGTCGACAGAGGAGCGGCCGAGTTCGCGGCTGTGCCAGTCAAGCAGGCGCTCATTCGCGGGATAGGCCAGGGCCGCGATGCGCAAGGTGCCGCCAAGCCGGTCGCCGCGTTCCAGCAAGGTTACCCGGTTGCCCGCCTCGTTCAGCCGCAGCGCGGCTTCCATGCCGCCAGGGCCCGCGCCGATGACAACGTAATGCTTGCCGCTGACCTGGGCTTCGACGCGCTCGCACTCAAACCCGGTGTCTGGATTGACCGCACAGCGCAGCGGAGCCCGGACATAGGCAGTTGATACGCAGGTGTAGCAATAGATGCATGGCCGGACCGATTCCGGTGCATTGCCGCCAAGCTTGGCTGGCAGTGCCGGATCGGCCAGCAATTTGCGGCCCATCGCCATGAAATCATACTGACCCGCAGCAATCTGCGCGTTGGCCGCCTCGGGCTCGACGCGGCCTGAGGCGATAACCGGCAGGCCTACAGCGGCCTTGATCGCTGCGGCAGCCGGAATGTTCGTTTCGGGTTCATGCGGAATGTTCGAAGCGGAATGCAGCTTGCCAATCATCGCGTTGTGATAGGAAGTCGCGGTTATCGCATCGACGCCCGCTGCCTCGACCAGTTTGGCCGCTTCGATCGCATGAGCGAGCTCAATCCCGCCCTCCTTACCATGTTCGACCGTGTCGAGTTTTACCCAGACCGGGAAATCAGGTCCCACCGCCGCGCGAACCGCCGCGATGACCCGCAGCAGCAACCGCGCGCGGTTTTCCAGCGGCCCGCCATATTCATCTGAACGGCTGTTGGTCTTGGGCGACATGAACGAAGACAGCAGGTAGCCATGGCCCCCATGCAGTTCGATGCCGTCGAACCCTGCCGCTTTGGCCCGGGCCGCAGCTGCTCCGAACTGCTCGACGACAAGATCGATATCCGCCGGTTCAAGTACCTTGATCCGCGGCATCTTGCCGGTGAACCCGGTCATTTCCTCTGGCAGGAAATAGTCGATGAAATCGCCTGACAGTTGCGGCGGATAGCACGGCGCCCACAGTTCCTGGTCAAAGGCATCGGATGAATAGCCAGCCACCAGCCCGCCATGATGCAATTGCACCGCAATCTTGGCACCATGGCGATGGACCCGTTCCGTCAGTTGCTTCAGTCCAGGCAGGAAGCGATCGTCCGAAATCGCGGTCTGGTTCGGCTGGACCGCGCCGACTGGCCAGGCAACCCCGGCGACACCGGTGATGATCAACCCGGCCCCGCCCTTCGCCTGTTCCTCGTGATAGGCCATCAGCCGCTCGCCAACATGGCCATCGCTTTCAGACAGGCTCACGCCCATCGCGGTCACCAAGATCCGATTGCGGAGCTCAAGCGATCCGATCCGGCCCGGAGCCAGCAGATGGGAATAGGCATTGGCAGCCACGGCGATCCTCCTCGGTATTTATCGTCCTGTTTGCCCTGCAATGTCGCAGCATCACCAGCCGGTCAACGGGATTCACGCACATTATGTTATTTTGATCCGCATCGAACCGCCTTTACCGCCAATCAATTCACTATTTGCGTTATTTAAAGGCATAATTTTTACGCAAACGTTCGGAAAATTGATTCCCGTCAATGTTGCCCGGCAGACCGGCACGTTACCCCTTGAGCATCAAGAAGACCGGGAGTGTGCCGTGAAGATAGCAGCGCTGTCATATGTGGTCGTGAAGGCACGCGACCTGCACGCGTGGCATAGCTTTGCCAATGATGTCCTGGGCATGAGCGTCATGGCCGCAGGTTCGGGATTGGCGCTCAAAATGGATGAGCGCGCGGGCCGGGTCTTCATCGAAGCGGGCAGTGACGACCGCTATTTCGCATCAGGCTGGGAGTTGCGCAGCGAAAGCGAGTTTCACGCGGCTTGCGAAGAACTGAAGCGCCACCAGGTCCCCTTCACTGCCGCGACGGAGCAGGAACGCGCGTTGCGCCATGTCTTCGATATGGTCTGGTTCCTTGATCCTTCGGGCAACCGGCATGAACTGTCCTATGGCTTTGTCAGCGATTTCGACCGCTTCTCCTCGCCAGTTGGTGTCCCTCGCTTCGTAACGGGCGACCTGGGCCTTGGCCATGCAGTCCTGCCCGCCCCGAATATTGCCGAAACGCGAGAGTTTCTGGACAAGATCCTGGGATTCGGTCTGTCGGACATCCTGATCCACCGCCCTGCCCCGTATATGGCGCAGCGGATCGACTTCATGCACTGCGACAATGCGCGCCATCACAGTCTCGCCCTGTTCGAGGGTGAAGTCCCGTCAGGCTGTGTCCACCTGATGTTCGAAGTCGCCAGCCTGGACGAGGTTGGCCGCGCCTACGACCGCATGCTCGGCGCCGGCGTTCGCCTGATGGCGACACTGGGCAAGCATACCAACGACCACATGACCAGCTTCTACTTCATGTCCCCCGGCGGCTTCGCCATCGAATACGGCTTTGGGGGCCGGACGATCGACTGGGACCACCACACCGTATTCGAAAGCACTTCGGTGAGCCTTTGGGGCCACGACTTCAGCGTCGGCTTTGGGGCTGACGAACAGGCCGCTCTGGCCAGCGCCGCCTGACACAGCGATTTCGCAGGGAGAATTCCGATGCAGACCAATACCGCCAAGATCGACCTGACCCAAACCCTGATCGACCGGGCCCGCGCGATGATCCCGGCCCTGCGCAGCCGGGCGCAGCAATGCGAGAATGACTGCAAGATCCCCGAAGAAACGATCCGCGAATTCCAGGATGCCGGGTTCTTCAAGATCCTTCAGCCCAAGCGCTGGGGCGGCCATGAACTCGATCCGCAGAGCTTTTACGCGGTACAGATGACGGTCGCGGAAGGCTGCATGTCCTCGGCCTGGGTGCTGGGGGTTGTCGCCGTTCACAACTGGCAGCTGGCGCTGTTCGATGCACAGGCCCAGGCCGACGTGTGGAGCGACGATCCGACCACGCTGATTTCATCGTCCTATATGCCGCGCGCCGAAGTCACCCCGGTCGAGGGCGGTTACCGGATCAGCGGGCGCTGGGGCTTTTCCTCGGGCGTTGATCATTGCCAGTGGGCCTTCCTTGGCGGGCTCGTGCCCGATCCCGAGGGCGGCGCACCCGATTACCGCACTTTCCTGGTCCCCCGCAGCGATTTCGAGATCGACTATGTCTGGGATACGCTGGGCCTGCGCGGCACTGGCAGCCAGGACGTCGTGGTCAAGGACGCATTCGTCCCGGCCTATCGCTCGCACCGCTCGAAGGACGGCTTTGCGACCACCAGCCCGGGTCTGAAGGTCAACGATGCGCCGCTCTACAAATTGCCGTTCGGCCAGATCTTCGTGCGGGCCGTCTCGTCGTCCTCAATCGGGGCGTTGCAAGGCGCGCTGGATGCGTTCCGCGACTACGCCTCGGCCCGGGTCAGCTCGAACGATTTCTCGCGCACGGCCAACGATCCTGACGCCCAGGGGGTGATCGCCGAGACCGCCGCCGCGATCGACGAGATGAAGCTGGTGCTCAACCGCAATTTCGACGTGCTGATGGACCAGGCTTCGGCGGGTGCGGAATACGACCTGGAGCAGCGTCTGCTGTTCCGCTTTCAGTCCGGCCAGGTCCTCGACCGCTGCGCCGGCCTGATCTCGCGGATGTTCTATTCGAGCGGCGCCCAGGGAATCTACCGCTCCAGCCCGCTGGTCCGCGCCTTTGTCGATATCCATTCGGGCCGCACCCACATCGCGAACAATCCCGGATCGGTCCGGCGCAATCTGGGCGGTTACCTGTTGGGCAACCCCAACACCGACACCTTCATCTGAACCATAGCGGAAAGGGAGAGACTGCAATGGCCAAAACTGCCGAATATGGACTGGGACCACTAACCTTCCCGCGAGGCTGGTTCATGATAGCCGAAGCCAGCGAGATTGCCGACAAGCCGGTGCCGCTGCGCTTTTTCGGCCGCGAATTCGTCGCCTACCGCGGGGAAAGCGGCAAGGTCTATCTGGTCGATGCTTATTGCCCGCACATGCGCATCCATATCGGCCGCAACACGACAAGCTATGTCGTGCGCGATGGCGAGCAGATCCAGGGCGAATCGATCCGCTGCCCGGGCCACGGCTGGCGCTTTGGCCCGGATGGCAAGGCGGACGAGATCCCCTACTCCACCCACGGTATTCCGAAGGCCGCCTGCATCAAGACCTTCCCCGTCATCGAACGCGCGGGCTGCATCTGGATGTGGCACGATGAAGAAGGCGGCCAGCCAGACTTCGACCTGCCCCTGTTCGAGGAATGGGACATGGAGGAACAAGGCTGGGTGCGCTGGCGGCTGGACCACCTTGGCACCCTGCCCATCCACCCGCAGGAAATCGTCGACAACATGGCCGACGTTGCCCATTTCATCCCGGTCCACGGCAGCAAGGACATCGTTTATTTCGAAAACGAGTTCCGCGATCACCTGATCTACCAACGCTTCGGCGCGGGCCACCGCACCCTGGTCAGCGACAGCGCACAGGACGTGCTGGTCACGGACACCTGGTACACTGGTCCCGGCATCCTGCTGTCGCGGATGGAGGGGCAGCACCCGTCGATCATCATGATCTGCAACACCCCGGTCGAGGACGGCGAAGTCCGCGTCTGGTATGCGCTGATGGTCAAGGTGGCCGATACCCGGGCCGACGAAGCCGGGGTGTCGATGGCGCGCGATTACCAGGACGTCGCGCTGGAAGCTTTCGCCCAGGATTTCGAAGTCTGGCAGCACAAGGAGCCTGCCCTGACGATCATGCAGATCCCGGATGACGGCCCGTTCCACAAGGAACGCATCTGGTATCGCCAGTTCTACAACCCCCGCGACAAGGCAGCGGAGTTCCACAAGCGCGTCAACGGCGTGCATACCACCATCGACAAGCGGCCCGGCGCCAAGTCCAAGGCAGCGTAAGCAGGAGCGTTCCATGAGCAACGAAACCGGCGTGACCGACGCCCGCACCCCTCCCGTCGCAGTCTGGCAAATCCTTGAGAAGTTGCGCGGCCAGGACCTGATCGATTGGCGCGTAGCACCGCTGGAAGGCCGCCCCTCGCCTGCCGAACGCGGCATGGATATCGGCTTTCCGTTCGGCTGGTACGCGCTTGAACAGACCGATTTCATCGCGGTCGGCCAGGTGAAGCCGCTGCGCTATTTCTCCAAGGACCTGGCGATCTGGCGCGGCGAGGACGGCAAGGTCCGCGTCACCGACGCCTGGTGCAAGCATCTCGGCGCCCACATGGGTCACGGCGGCAAGGTTTCCGGCAACCTGCTGGAATGCCCGTTCCACGCCTGGCGCTATGATGGCGAGGAAGGCGTGGTCAAGGAGATCCCCTATGCCAAGGCCGTCCCGCCGCAGGTCAAGCGCAAGTGCCTGCGCACCTGGCCGGTGACCGAAGCCAACGGCTGGATCTGGGTCTGGTATCATCCTGACCAGAACGTCGCACCGATGTGGGACGTCGTCGTGCACGAGGAATACAGCGATCCGGAGTGGACCGGATACGACATGCACGAATGGATGGTTTACGGATCGATCCAGAACATGGCCGAAAACGGCGTGGACGTGGCCCCCTTCAAGTACATCCACGGCACTGCCGACGTTCCCAAGGCGGAACTGCGCTGGGGCGAATGGGGCCGCGGCGCCGACGTGAAGGCCCAGATGGGCACGCCAAACGGCATCGTCGACGGCCTGATCAGCTATGACACCATGGGCGCCGGGCAGAGCTGGGTGCGCTTCCGCGGCATTTCGGAAACCTTGCTGGTCGCCAGCCTGGTGCCGGTCGAAGAAGACGTGCTGCGGGTCCGCTATGGCTTCATGCAGCCCAAGAGCCAAGCCAATGGTCCGGCGGCGGGGCTGGCCAAGGCCCTGATCCGGGACATCTGCAAGCAGCTCGACCAGGACAAGGTGATCTGGGACCGGATGCGCTATGAAGCCAATCCGATCATCTGCGACGGCGACGGTCCGATCCCGCAGTTCCGCCAGTGGTATGGGCGTTATTACGCCAAGCCGGAGCTTGCGGCGGGCGAATGAGCGACTGCGCGTGACGGGTCGCACTCTCCACGGCCCGTCATGCACAAGCGGGCTCCGGTCGCCAGGCCGGAGCCCGTTGTTTTAGCACCCATCCCGATCAGAGCGCGGGATAGTCGGTATAGCCCCGCTCTTCCCCGGTGTAGAGCAGGCTGAAATCGGGCTTGGCCAGCGGAGCCTGCGCCTTGATCCGCTCAACCAGGTCGGGATTAGCGATGAAGGCCCGGCCAAAGCTGACCGCCGCGGCGCGCCCGGCGTCCAGCAGGGCCCGGGCGCTGTCCGCCTTGAGGTTGTTGTTGGCGATGATCGGACCCCTGAAATTCTCGCGCAGCAAGTCGAGGGTATCCAGTTCCGCCAGACCCATATCGACCACGTGGAGGAAGGCCAGTCCAAGACCGTCAGCCGCCTTGACGAAGGGGGCAAAAGTCGCTGCCGGATCGGCCGGGTCCATCCCATTGTACGGATTGCCGGGGGAAATGCGGAAGCCGACGCGATCCGCGCCGATTGCTTCGGCCAGCGCCTTCAGCACCATCACCGGAAAGCGGATGCGGTTCTCTACGCTCCCGCCGAATTCGTCTTTCCGCTGGTTGCTGGCAATGTTGAGAAACTGGTTGATGAGATAGCCGCTGGCACAGTGCAACTCTACTCCGTCCAGCCCGGCCGCGACCACATTGCGCGCGGCCTGCGCATATTCTTCAAGCAGCGCCGGAATTTCGGCAGCGTCGATCGCCCGGGGCATGGCCGTTTCTACCGGGGTTCCATCCGGGCCGGGCACCGGGACCGGGCAAGCCACGGCTGACGGCGCGATCACGTCGGCATCGAAACCGCGATTGGCCGGGACCACCACGCGGCCGCAGTGCATCAGTTGCATGACAATCCGGCCGCCCCGGGCATGAACCGCATCCGCCACCCGGCGCCAACCGGCGATCTGTTCGGCGCTGTAGATGCCGGGGGTGCGCCAATAGCCCTTGCCCGCCGGACTGGGCTGGACCCCTTCGGTCACGATCAAACCGGCACTTGCCCGCTGGGCGTAGTATTCTACCATCATGTCGCCGGGTACGTCGTCCGGCCCGGCGCGATCCCGCGTCATCGGGGCCATGACGATACGATTGGACAACTCGATTGCACCAAGGGCAATTGGCGAGAAAAGACTGTCGCTCATTCGAGTTCGGCTCCTGAAATCATTCGTTGACCATTATTTGCGTTATCCTGTAGTCTGATTTTTACGCATATCAAGGAGAGGGTGATGAATTACGGATTTGACGGCAAGGTTGCGCTGGTGACGGGTGCGAGCGGCGGGATCGGCCGCGCAACCGCGCTCGGCTTTGCCGCATCGGGCGCAGCGGTCGTGGTGTCCGATGTCAATGACGCGGGCGGCGCGGAAACGGTCGCCATGATCGTGGCAGCAGGCGGCAAAGCGGTGTTCCAGCACTGCAACGTTGCCGATGCGGCGGAAGTCAAGGCACTGGTGGCACGCGCGGTCAGCGAATACGGCCGGCTCGATTATGCCCACAACAACGCCGGGATCAACAATCTGGGGGCGGACGAATACGACGACGCGGTGTGGGACCGCGCGGTTGCAATCAACCTCTCAGGCGTGATGTACTGCATGCGCGAGGAAGCCGCTGTCATGCTCAACAATGGCGGCGGCGCGATCGTCAACACCGCTTCGATCAACGGACTGGTGGGGAACGGCGCCCAGCCCGGCTATACCGCCACCAAGCATGGGGTCGTCGGACTGACCCGGCATGGCGCGCTGCGCTGGGCCAAGGCTGGCATTCGCGTCAACGCGGTCTGCCCGGGTGTCATTGAAACGCCGATGACCGCTCCCCTCGCCGCCAATCCGGAAATGCGCAAGGTTCTGGACGGACTGACCCCGATGGGCCGCATGGGCCAGGCCGAGGAAATCGCTTCGGCCGTGCTCTGGCTCTGTTCGGACCAGGCCAGCTTCGTCACCGGCCACCCGCTGGTGGTCGACGGCGGCGCCACTGCCACCTGATCAGCCTGCACCGCCAATCAAAGAAAAAGGCCCGCCCCGGAAATTCCGGAACGGGCCTTTTCCCTTTGGACCTCGATCAAGCGGTCAGGCGACCGCGTCCCACGGCGCAGCCTTGGTACCACGGGTGGTGTAGCGCCCGTTGACGCGCTTCTGGAAAGTTTCGGCCTGGGCACGCGGATTATAGAACTGGCGATACCACACCCGCACCTTGTCGAACGGACCGTCACCGCGGACCATCATCGGGTTGATGCAGGGACGCTTGTTGCTCCAGATTTCGAAATCCTGCGCGAAGGCATCGACGCCGGCGTCTTCATAGGCCCGGGCCAGCGCGCGATCATCATCGTTGGGCTGCGCATTGCCAACCTTGACCAGCAGGCCGTACCACACCTTCAATACGCCATCGTCGATCGGCGTATGCGCAATCAGCATGAGCGAAGGATTGGCGCCGATCATCTCCGACTGGAGAATGCCCGGCCCAGTGTACCAGGTGTCATTGGTCATCGGCTCACCGCCCTCGGCCGCAAGGGTCTTGTGCCCGGCGGAGAGAATCTGGCGGCAGACGTGATCGTTGAACTCGTTTTCGAAAGAGGCGATGTCGATCGAACCGTGAACCGGTTCAAGGTGAGCCTTGTCGGCCATGTTATCGACCACTTCCTGGGGATGGCAGGCCAGTTCGCCCAGTTCGCGGACGTTCCAGTTTACCCAGTGCGGCGCATCATAGGGTTCGAAGGCCGGCAGGTCATAGTCCGGCTCCTGACCTTCCGGGTCATACCAGACCCACAGGCAACCCGCACGTTCGGTGACCTTCCAGCTCTTCAGGCATGCCGCCTTGGGAACGGGGGCGGGAGAATAGGGAATCTGGTTGCACTTGCCATCGGGGCCAAAGCGCCAGCCGTGATAGGGGCAACGGATGTTGTCACCCTCGACGTGCTCGGCATCCTTGATCACGTAAGAGGTGGTGTTGCGTGCCAGATGGGTGCCCATGTGCGGGCAATAGGCTTCGATCATGAAGGGCTTGCCGCTCTGGCCGCCGCGATACATCACCATGTCCTGGCCGAAATAGCGCACCGCGACCGGGGTCGTTCCGATCTCTTCCGACCGGGCCACCATGAACCATCCACGCGGGTAGGTGAACTCACCCAGGCCATAATCTGCGGTCGTAGCCATATATTCTCCCATAGTCCTATTGAGAGAATCCATAGCCCAAAACGCAGTGCAAGTACAGCCGATTTACGGGATCAGAGCTTAAACCCGCAATTTTCACCTTCTATGCGTAACGAAAAGTTACATGCGTTACGCATTGATCCTAGAAATCGCCGTCCCCGTCACTGTCGGCCGCATCCGCCTCGGTGATGCGAACGACCCGGGCGTTATACTTCACCGTCTTTACCGCGATCGACGTTTCGACGTGATGAACGCCAGGGATCGCGAGAATCTGGTTGGAGGCCACCTCGTGCAGATTGTCGAGCGTGTTGAACAGGCAGATCGCCAGGATGTTGAACCGCCCCATGGTAATCATGACCGCGTTGACCGAGGAGAGCTCCGCGATCCGCCGCCCGATTTCTCGCACGTCGCTGAACTCGGCCTGGACACCGATGAACGCCATGCGAGCCGAATCCGCCAGGCCGAAGCTGGTAATCGCGGTGAACGAAATCAGCCCTTCTTGCTGAAGGCGCTTGATCCGGCCACGAACCGTTCCTTCGGTGACCCCCAGATCGACGGCGATCTTCCGGTTGGACACCCGGGCATCCCGGGCAAGAACGTCGATCAACTGGCGATCGAGATCGTCAAGTTGCGCCGCGATCATGCATCCTCCCGAGCTTCGATCGGTGCCACGTCGAACTTGTACTTGATCACGTCGACCGCAATGGCCGGAACGATCGATCGGACACCCCGAACCTTCGAGAACTTTTCGAGGATAAGATCGGAAAGATCATCGAATTCGCGCAGCACGACCAGCATGTCGATATCATAGCGACCGGTCACCAGATGGGCCGCGAAGACTTCCGGGAACTCGGTCAATTCCTCGACCACCTCGGCAGCCGGACGACCGTCGACCTCGATCGCGACTTCCATCAGCACATTGTAGCCATGCGCCGAGAAATCCGAGACAGCGACCACGCGCAGCTTGTCCGCCTCTTCCATCCGGCGGATACGGGCAGAGACGGTTGCCGCGGTCAGGCCAAGCTGGTTCGCGATCTGCTGGTTGGTCGCCCGTCCATTGATGCGCAACTGCTCGACGATCGCGCGATCAATATCGTCGATCGAAAAATCTTCGCTCATGCCCGGCAAAAACCCTCAATTTCCCGCCACGTCAACTCCAGCGGCCGGAATGCCGCATTCAATCCACGGTTGGCTAATTCCACGTCATGCGCGCATTTCGCACACCGACAGCATTAACACACCGCAAACTCGGACGGCGGGGCCATCCTCAGTCGCGCTTGATCAGCCCGCCGTTGACGTGCCAGACCTGACCGTTGACCCATTCGCCATCGTCCGATGCGAGGAAAGCCACGGCGGCAGCGATGTCTTCCGGCTTGCCCAGGCGGGTGTGCGGCACGGTCTTGAGCGTCGCATCGACATATTCGGGGGTCAGGTGCTGGGCGACCGCTTCGGTCATGACCACACCGGGGCTGATCCCATTGGCCCGAATGCCCTTCTTGCCGTACTTGGCGGCAACATGGCGGACCAGAGCGTGAACGGCATTCTTGGTCATCGGATAGGCAACCTGGAACGCGTTCCCGGCTGTCGCGGCTCCCGACGAGGTATAGATCATCGCCCCACTGCCCTTTTCCAGCATGACTGGCAGCGCAGCCTGCGTGGCGAACATGTGGCTCTTGGTATTGATGGCGAAGGAACGATCCAGAACTTCCTCTGGGCAGTTCAGCGCATCGATGTCGCCCTCGGTCCCGCCGGCGAGGTTCGAATGATAGAAGTCGAGCGTACCGAATTCCGCGACCGCCGCCGCGACGATCGCCTGCTGCGATGCCGCCTTGGTGCCGTCAAGGTGAACGCCGATGGCCTTCCCGCCGGCTGCTCGGATAGCCGCGGCGGTTTCCACGGCCCAGGCTTCGGTGATGTCGCCAATCACGACAGCCGCACCTTCGTCGGCCAGTCGCCGCGCCGTTGCCGCGCCAATTCCGCGTCCGCCGCCTGCGACCACTCCAACCTTACCCTGCAAACCGCGCATCACTCACTCCCTAAATTGCGTTGCCTATAACGGTATTTTATACGCAAAATTCTGTCAAAATCTATTTTCAACTTGCGTTTTGCGGAATTTGGTAAGCAAATTCACCTTCAGTACCACTCGGAGGATTGCCAGATGCCAGGACTGCTTTCAGGGCGCACCGCGCTCATCACAGGTGCGGGGGACGGCATCGGCAAGGGCATAGCCCTGCGCTTCGCGTCAGAAGGTGCGGCGGTGATCATCGCCGAACACGATACCACTTCCGGAGCCGCCTGTGCCGCTGAAATCGTCGCTCAGGGCGGAACGGCCCGGTTCATTCCGGTCGATGTCACGGAAAAGGCGAGTGTCGAGGCCCTGATGGCCGCAGCTGGACCCGTCGATATCCTGGTGAACAACGCCTGGCGCGGGAATGGCATTGCCCGCATCGAAAACAAGAGCGACGCCCAGTTCGAGACGTCCCTGCGCATGGGGCCTTACGCCGCAAAATGGACCATGTCCGCCGCCCTGCCCCACATGCGCGAACAGCGCTGGGGCCGGGTGATCAACATGGCCTCGCTCAATGGGGTCAATGCCCATATGGGCAGCGCCGACTACAACATCGCAAAGGAAGCACTTCGCGCCCTGACCCGGACCGCGGCACGCGAATGGGCGCCCCATGGCATTTGCTGCAACATCATCTGCCCGGCTGCCATCTCGCCTTCGGCCCGGCGGATGATGGAGCGGCAGCCCGGCATGATCGAGCGGATCGAGGCGGCCAACCCGATGGGCCGGATGGGCGATCCTGAAACGGATATCGGCGGCGCCGCGCTGTTCCTCGCCAGCGACGATGCCCGCTACGTCACCGGCAACACCCTGTTTGTCGACGGCGGGGCCCACATCAATGGAGTCGCCTGGACTCCGGATCTGGGGGACTGACATACCGGCGAAGGAAACAGCACCCCGGACCGGGCTTTCGCGCCGTAACTTGCTGCTGGCAGGCGGCGGGCTGCTTGCGGCCGGCGCACTCGGCGGATGGAAATGGTGGCACCGCTATCCCGATCTGTTCATGGCCGACCTGGCGGCAAGAAGCGAAGCCGAACTGTTTGAACGCGGCCTGGTGAATGTGGAACACAGTGGCTGGACCCGCCCTGAAGGTCTGGCCCAGGCCTGGCCAGAACTGCACGATACGCTCGACACCGATGTCCTGGTAGTCGGTGCTGGCTTGGCAGGTTCGTCACTCGCATTGCACCTTGCCGAAGCGGGTATCCCCACGGTCCTGATCGAAGCCCGTCAGCCCGGCTGGGGCGCTTCGGGACGGAATGCCGGACACGTGCTGCCAACCTTGCGTGACAACTCCGTGTTTGAGAGTTTCCCGGATAAGGGAAAGGCGTTCCTGGAAGCGTTCCGCGAGAACCATTCGATCCCCTTTGATCTGCAGCAAAAGCACGGTTTCCATGCAGACGCGGTTCGCAGCGGCTATCTGAACGTTGCCGAAAGCAAAGACGAAATTGGGACGTTCCGGGCTCAGACGGCATGGATGGAGCGCCAGGGCCTCTTGCGGGTGGAGGAGCTGGGCGGCACCGAACTTGAGCGCCAGACCGGCAGCAAGCTTTGGACCCACGCACTCGATTACATCGATGGTGGCCACGTCAATCCATATCGCCTGACCAATGGCATGGTCGCGGCTGCCAGCACCTTGGGCGCGCGGATCCATGGTGGAACGCCAGCGACCGCAATTGAGCAACAAGGCCAACGGTGGCTGGTCCGCACTCCCAAGGGCTCCGTGCGCGCCGCGAGGGTGGTATTCTGCACCAATGCCTATCCCACGGACGTCGTCCCGGAATTCACCCGGGCCTTCTATCCGTTGACGGCCTATGCGCTGACGACCAAGCCGCTCTCAGATGAAGCAGGCGCGCGGATAAATCCGGGCGGAAAGACCCTGTCGCAGGTCCCTCTGGATATCAATCCACTGGTCCGCGACCAGCACGGCAAGTTGATCCTATCTTCAATCCCCGCGGTTGCGGGAGCTGGGGACGCTCGCTGGCATTTTGAGAACCAACTGGCCTGGCTTCATCACGCCTGGCCGGAAACAAAGGCCATGCAAATTGAGCTGGAAACCTATTGGACCGGGCGCGTTGCAATGCGCGAGCGCGAGTTCCCCGGCGTTTTCCAGCCCCGGCCCGGACTTTACGGGCTGATGTATTTCAACGCCTGGGGCAATGTCATGGCACCGCTGATGGGCAAGCTGATGGCCGCTGGCCTGGCAGCCGATCGTACCGACGCCCTGCCCTTCCCGATTGAGAAACCGCTGGCGGTATCGAACCAGGGCAAGATGGACCGGATCATCCGGCACTTGCTGATCCCGTCAGCCCGCACCGCGCAGAACCTGGGGATTCTCTAGACCATGTAATGGAGCGCCAGGAAAACCGCGCCCACCGGCCAGGCCCAGCCCAGCTTGCCCCAGAATGCCAGCTTCGGGCTCTGGTGGTTCCACAGGCCCAAGGCGCCAGCGGCACCCATGGCCCCTGCCCCGTCGATCCAAAACCCTGCCAGACCGCCGAGACCGAGGATGCCGAGATGGCGCACCATGGCACCGGCCCGGTCCTTGTCACAGGGATTCCGGATGCCAGCCAGACCGGCAAGCCCGATCAGGCCAAGCAGTCCCGCCGGTCCTGCGATTGCATGCAAGGTTGCTGCGTCCATTTTGTGCTCTCCCCTGTTATGTCATTCAAATCGCGGCGGGCGGCCGCCTGCCGAACCACGGCGCAGCGCGCTCCAGCTGCCCGGCGAGGCGGAACAGCGTCGCTTCATCACCAAACCGCGCGGTAAACATCACCCCAATCGGCAAGCCATCCTGGGACTGCCCCAGCGGCACCGACATTGACGGCTGGCCGGTCAGGTTGGCCATCTGCGTGAAGGGCGAGAACACCGAGGTGCGCTGGCCCCACTGCTGGAAATCGCAATCCGGCGTCAGGTTGATCCGGCCGAGCGGCAGCGGCGGCGCAGCCATGGTCGGAGCCAGGATCAGGTCATAGCGTTCCATGAACTGGGCGACTGTAATCGCCAGGCCCTGCGCGGTATTGTTGGCCCGGGCAAAATCCATGCCGGTGGTGTGCTTGCCGAATTCGACGAAGGCCAGTGGGATTGTCTCGAGCACGTCCGGCCCGGGAACGATCCCCGTCTGCTTGGCACGATCGGTGATGTCCGCCGCGACCGAGGACGCGATCAGGACAAAAGAAGCCAGGCCAACCGCGCCGACATCCCATTTGGGTTGTGCCACGTCGACATGGTGCCCCAGTTGCTCGCACAGCGCCGCTGCCTGCCGTGCGGCGGCAAGGCATTCCGGGTCGACCGGGCTGCCTGACGGCGAATCCAGCATCAGGGCAATGCGCAGCTTGCCGGGATGCTTGCCGACCTGGGCCAGGAACCCTTCCGCTGGAGCCTGGACGCCATAGCGCGAGCCGATTTCGGGTCCGTGGGTTGCATCCATGATCGCCGCGCTGTCGCGGACGCTCCAGGTTACCGCATGGTGCGACGACAGGCCGCCCCAGCCTTCGGTCCGGGACGGACCCATCGGGATCCGGCCCCGGCTGGGCTTGAGCCCAAACAGACCGCAACATGACGCTGGTATGCGGATCGAACCGCCGCCGTCGGTTGCATGGGCCGCCGGAAGTACGCCGGCTGCGACCGCAACCGCCGCGCCGCCGGACGAACCG
Source organism: uncultured Novosphingobium sp. (assembly GCA_964571305.1). GTDB lineage: Bacteria > Pseudomonadota > Alphaproteobacteria > Sphingomonadales > Sphingomonadaceae > Novosphingobium. The sequence continues at coordinate 32,557 of CAZNBX010000001.1, read as the reverse complement.
CCGGCAATCCGCGTCGTGTTCCAGGGGTTGCGCGTATCCCCGGTAAGCTTGTTCTCGGTGGTACCGGTCAGCCCCAGTTCGGGGGTTGTCGTCTTGCCGAAGACGACGAAGCCCGCCCGCTCGATCCGGTTGACCAGTTCCGAAGTGACCGTTGCACGATAGCCCTTGTAGAACCGGCTGCCACCTTCGGTCAGTTCCCCGGCAATATAGGTGTTGAGGTCCTTCAGCAGCCAGGGGACGCCGGTGAACGGCCCCTTGGGCAAACCCTTGGCAATGGCGGCGCGGCCATGATCATAGTGACGCTGGGCGATGAAATTCAGGCGCGGGTTGAGCGCTTCCGCCTTGGCCATGGCCGCGTCGAGCAGTTCGCTGGGCGAAACCTTGCGCTGCCGGACAAGCGCGGCGAGACCCAGCGCATCGTGGCCGGATAACAGGCTTTCGATCCCGCCGCTGTTCGCGGCTTTGGCTCCTCCAGCCGCGCCGATCGCAATTGCCGCGGCGCCGCCCGCCACTACCTGCCGCCGGGTTGGCACCTCAGTTGCCAGTCCGCAGGGCCGAGGGGACGCCATCGCCCGCCGCGTAGAACCGGGAATAGAACTTGCGGAAATGCGGGATCGGGCCATCGCCATCACAGATGATCGGGTTGGGCTCGTACCGCATCCGGTCCCAGACTACCTTGTCCTGATCGAGCTGCTTGTTGACGTCCTTGATGATCGCGCGGGCCAGGCCTGCCATCGGCCCTTCGGCCTGTTCGCGGGGTTGGGTATAGCAGTAGACCACCTGCAGTTCGTCAAGTTCGACCGGAATGATGCAAGCTACCAACAGGGTCTCGCAGATGCCGGTGAAGCGGACCCAGGCCTGACCCGGCCCCACGGAATTGCTGGTTATCGCCCCATCGACCATACCCTTGGGCGTGCCCATCTTGGCGCGAACGACGCCCCGACGATCCCATTCGCCCCACGACAGTTCGGAGCTGGGCAGCTCGGCGGTCCCGTGAATGTACTTGAAGTGCGCGAAATCGACGCCGTTTTCGGCCATGTTCTGCAGCGAGCCGAAAACCCGCCATTCGACCACGTCGTATGGGGTCCAATCGGGGTGGCTGGCTTCGGCCAGCTCGACCACGTCATACAGCGGGGCAACGTCCTCGGGATGATACCACATCCACAGCCATTGGTTGGCTTCGCGGATATGCCAGGTGCGGGTGCATTTGCGCTTGACCTGCGGCGGGATCGCCTTGGCATAGGGGATCTCCTTCACAACGCCTTCTTCGCCATCATAGCGCCACGCGTGAAACGGACATTCCAGGAGATTGCCCGCAACCTTGCCACCATGACCCAAGTGAGCGCCCAGATGCTTGCAATAGGCGTCCAGCATCCGGACCGTGCCGTCCTCGCCCCGCCAGACCGCGAGATCGCGCCCGAAATAGCGCACCGGCTTGACTTCGCCGACGGCGAGGTCGCGGCCCATCATGAATGGATACCAGCCGAATGGAAAACCGATGTCCAGATTGCGCTGCTCGGGCGAAGGGCGATTGGTAATTTCGGCAACGCGCCATGCCTCGCGCTCCTCGTGGCTCATCTTTTCCAGCACCTGCCATACGGCAACAGGAGCAGTGCGGGCATCGTTTGCGTCTTGGGTCATGTCATTCTCCCCGGAATGTCCGGTATTTTCGTTTTATGGCGCGCAGCAATTACAGCTTGAACACACGGGCCGCGTTCTCGCGCAGGAACTTGGGCCACACTTCATCCTTGAAGGGCACGTTTTCCATGTCGCTCATGATCCGCTCGAGGCTCAGGCCCATCGGGAAATAGCCCGCGTAGATGATCTTGTCGGCGCCGCGCGAGTTGGCGTAGTCGATGATCGCCTTGGGATAGTGCTTGGGCGCAAAGGCGCTGGTCGAATAATAGAGGTTCGGCCACTTCAGCATCAGCTTCACGGCCAGAGCCTCCCACGGCTCGGCGCCATGGCGCATCACGATCTTGAGGTCGGGGAAGAACCAGCAGACCTCGTCCAGATGCTCGACCTTCTGGGTCTCCATCGGAATGCGCGGCCCGGGAATGCCGACATTGAGGAGGATCGGAATGTCCAGTTCGACCGCGCAGGCATAGAGCGGGAACATGTACTTGTGGTTGATCGCTACCTGCGGCAGCGTCCCCGACGGGAACACGCTGATCGCCGAAAGGCCGACCTCGGCATGGATGCGCTTGATCCGGCGCACTTCCTCCATGCCCTTGTTGGGATCGCATGGCAGGTCGAAGAAGAAACGGTCCGGATAGAGGTCCTTGGCGCGGCGGGACGTGGCGTTGTCGTTCCAGCCGACGAGTGCCTTTTCGATTCCGTGCTTGTCCATCTGCTCGACGGTCCACTTGACGTAATCGTCCGCATGGCCGGTCTGTGGCACGTCCTTGAACATGTACTGCGCGGGCATCGAGAACTGCTGCAGGGTCTGCTCGTCCTTGATCAACGGACGGAATGCCGTGAACCAGTCCGAGCGGTCCTCCGCTTCGGGAATGCCCAGCATGCAGTCGATGATCTTGATGTCCTTGGGCACGCCCATGTCAGTTATCTCCAGATAGATTGGACCAGGCAGCGCGCAGCACCACCTTGTTGATTTTGCCAACGTCGTTGCGGGGCAGCGGTTGATCGGTGAAGATGACCCGGCCCGGCGCCTTGTACCGGGCAAGCCGTTCGCCGACCCAGTCCTTGACCGCCCGCTCATCCAGCCCCTGGCCAACCACAACGGCGACCAGCAGCTCACCCAGCCGCTCGTCCGGCACGCCAAAGGCGGCGCATTCGCCGACACCAGGCATCTCGCCCATCACGCGCTCCACTTCGGCGCAATAGATGTTCTCGCCGCCCGAAATGACCATGTCCTTCACCCGGTCTACGATGAAGACATAGCCTTCGCTGTCGATGTAACCGACGTCGCCGGTACGCAGCCAGCCATCCGGGGTGAAAACGGCGGCAGTTTCCTCGGGCCGGTTCCAGTAACCCTGCATGACCATCGCCCCGCGCACCTGGAATTCTCCGCTTTCACCAGCGGCGGTCTCCACGCCATCGGGCGTGACGGTGCGAATATCGGCCAGTTGCAGCACCCGCCCTGCCGACGACCGATTGCGAATGAAATCTTCGCCCACGGCCTGCGCGATCGCGCCGGAGCACTCGGTCATGCCATAGCCGGTGCCCATCACCGCCTGCGGACAGGCCACGCGAATTTCATCAAGCAGGTTGACCGGCAAGGCCTGCCCGCCCGAAGCGACATTGCGTAGCGAGGAGATGTCGCCCTTGCCCTTGGCCTTGTGCAGCATGTCCCACAACATTGTCGGAACGGCGGAGAACTGGGTGATCTGTTCCTGCTCGATCAGGCGGATCGCCTCGTCGGCATCCCAGCGCCGCATGATCACCACTTTCGATCCGGCAAACAGCGGAGAAAGGAAGGCGGAACCTAGCCCCGAAACATGGAACAAGGGATAGACCAGCAGCGCCGCCTGCTGCGGCATATTGGCCAGGATCGTTTCAACCGGCACCCCATGGGCCTGAGCCATGTTGTGCAGCACCATCATCCCGGTCAGCTGGGTGGCCATCAGCCCGGTGATCAGGCTGCGGTGGGTCAAGACCGCGCCCTTGACCCGGCCCGTGGTGCCAGAGGTGAACAGGATCGTGCAGGGGTCTTCCGCCCGGGCAATGCCAGGGTCGGGTATGGCTTCGTGGGCCCGGCGCTCGATTTCCTGTCCGTCAAACGGCTTGGTCAGATCGAGCATCCGGCCGCCATAGCCGCCCTCGCGGATCAGCGCAGCACGCTGGCTATCCGCCAGAACCAGTGCTGGAGTAACATCGTCCAGCATGGCAACCAGTTCAGCGGGTGAACCGCGACTGTTGAGCAAGGCCGCAACGCCGCCCGCTTTCATGACCGCAAGGAAGGCGACGATCCATTCCGCGCGGTTGCGCATGCAGATCGCAACCCGCTCGCCCCGGGCAATATGCAGCATGGGCACAAGCTGGTCGCGCCAGGCAAAGACCTGCTCGAAGGTCAGCCGACGTTCCTCGCCGTTTGACGAGAAGTCGACCAGGAAGGTCTTGTCTCCATGCCGCCGCGCGAACTCGATCATAAGGTTGAGGTCTGGCGCGGCATTCGCGAATTGGCGCAGGCCATCGCGCTCGACGATCTCAAACGGCGTACCAGGCGCCGTTACCGCTGCGAAAATCGGATCGATCTGTGTCATGTCGCCTTCGCTGCCACTTCCTTCGCCCAACGATAATCCTGCTTTCCAGCCGGAGAGCGGCGCACCGCCTCGACCCAGACCAGCCCCTTGGGCACCTTGTATCCGGCCAACCTGTCGGCAAGGAAGCTCTTGATTTCGGCAAAGTCGGGCTGGGAAACACCTTGTCGCAGCGAGACAATGCCAATCACGCGCTCACCCCAGCGGTCATCGCTCTGCCCGGCAACGACTGCATCGAATACCGCCGGGTGGGCCCGCAGCGCTTCCTCGACTTCTTCGGGAAAGACCTTTTCACCGCCCGTATTGATGCAGGTCGAACCGCGCCCGAACATGGTGATCATGCCATCGGCATCGAGCCGTCCGGCATCCCCGGAAACCGCCCACAACTTGTTGTCGATACGGCGGAAGGTCTCCGCAGTCTTCACCGGATCGCCGAAATAGCCGACCGGTGTATGACCACAACGCGCGATCAGGCCGGTTTCACCGACCTCGGCCAAGCGCTGATCTACAACGACCTGCTGCACCTCGTTGGCGGGCAGTCGCATGACCCCATCGCTACTGGCAGCAGCCTGGCCGGAAATCCCGGTCTCTGACGAACCCATGCCATCGCTGACATGGCAGGTATCGGGCAAGTGCTTGCGGATGTCGTCCTTGATGTGCGCCGAGAAGACCGCCCCGCCCGAGCCGAAATTGACCAGGCCCGACAGGTTCCACCGTCCGGGATTGGCGTTCAGCGCATCCCGGATCGGAATGGCCATGGCATCGCCGACGATCTGGACGATGTTGACCCCCAGCCGCTCGACCTTGTCGAGAATGGCCTCTGGATCATAGCTGCGTGCTTCGTCGAGCACGATGGTGAGACCATTGAGCAGACCGGACCAAGTCGACCAGACGGCGGCAGCATGCATCAGCGGCGCCAGGGGGAACATCTTGAGCGGGTATCCCTTGGCAGCCCGCTCCGCGATGCCTTCGGGCCGGTCGAGCGGACCCAGCGGATTGAAATAGCCCGCCCCGCCAGCACAGGCGCAGACCTAGGGCTTGTGCGGCCACATCGCGCCGGTGGGCATGCCGGTCGTCCCGCCGGTATAGGTCAGGATGATGTCTTCCTCGTGCCGCTCGTAGGGCCCGGCCGGAGGAGTGGCGACAAGGTCCTCGAACGACACGGAACCGGCGGTGTCCGCTCCGCTACCATCAGCGACCGCCACGCTGACCTTCAGGCCAGGCAATTCGGGACGCAGCGCGCGCACAATCTCGGTGAATTCGGCACCATGAATGATCGCTGCGGCCTGCGCGTTGTCGAACAGGTACCGCAGCTCGTCGGCACGATAGCGGTAATTCACGTTGAACGGCACGGCGCCAAGCTTGAGCGCGGCGATCAGCGCTTCGAGGTGCTCGGCGCTGTTCATCAGGTAAAGGCCGACCGTATCCCCGCGCCCGATCCCATGCGCCGCCAGCCCGGCCGCAAGCCCTTCGGCGCGGCGGTTCAGTTCGGCATAGGTATCGGTCCGCGAATCCGAGATCACGGCAATGCGATCGGGGACCGTGGCCGCGACGGTCTCGAACAGGTCGGCAAGGTGATATTGGCTGGCCATGGTCAATAGACCGCAGCAGGATTTTTCGGTCGCGGGCTGCCCAGCATCTCGCGATAGGACGGACGCACATTGCCCCGGTCGGTAATGCCCAGTTGCTGGGCAATCTCTGCCGCGATCAAAGTCTGACCGGACAGTTCGTCACGGTTCGGCGCGCGGTCGACTGCGTCGATGATATGGGCCGTGAACTCCGGGTTCTCCGCCGTTTCGATGAACCCTTCGTACTGCTCGGGATTGGTTTCACGCGCGATCAGCGAACGTTCGGTAACCAGAGGCCCCATCCAGATCGACACGGTAACAACGCCGGTGCCGCGCAGGTCGTGCTCCATGTCGTGGGCAAACTTGTCCACGCCCGCCTTCTGCGCCCCATAGGCCGGACCATGCATATAGCACGAACCACCGAAGGATGAGCCAAAGGCGATCATCCCGCTACCCTGACGGACCATCATCTGCGCCGCATGCCAGCTTGCTACATAGGCTGAGCGCAGTCCGACATCGAGGATGTTCACCGCCGCCAGTTCCTTTTCCCAGAACGGCTTCTTCTCGATCAACTGGTGGTGGATATAAGTGGCATTGTTGACCAGAACGTCCAGCCTGCCCTGCTCGCGCTCGATCTGCTCGAACAAGGCGGCGACCTGTGCGTCGTCGCTGTGGTCACACATGACGGCAATCCCCTTGCCGCCTGCCGCAGTCACTTCAGCAGCGGTTTCGGCCACGGTCCCCGGCAGGACCGAGCCGTCCCAGCCCTTGGCGTCACCCGGGGAAACGGTACGACCCGTGACATAGACGGTATAACCCAGTTCACCGAAACCACGCGCGATCCCGCGTCCAGCACCTCTGCTCGCTCCAGTCACGAGCGCGACTCTTGCCGCCACCTTCCATCTCCCTCGATTCGACGCATTAGCGTGTCGCAAGCCACGTTAAGCGATGTTTTGCGAATTACAAAGCGCAATCATTTGCGCATTTGCACTCCAAAGAGCGATCCTCTCGATGGATCGCGCAGTCAACGCCCAGGTTTCTTCCGCCTAGTAAGTGTACTGACCGGTTGGGATCACGTCGATAGTGCCCGGCGCAATGAAGCGGTCACAACTGGCCATCATGCGGTCGAGATTGACCTTGAAGCCAGCCGGGTCGCCTGGCGCATCAAAGAAGGTGAAGGGATCGGTCAATGCCGCTTCGGGAAAGCATTCCTCGACGATTGCCGCGTAAGGCGGTGAACCTTCCTGCAACGCCCGCACGATGACGTTCTGAACGTATTCAAAGTTCGACTGCGTCTCGATCGCGACCAGCGTATGGTCGCCCTGCCAGCGCTCCAGCCACTCGCCGTGCGTCATGTCCTGCGGGACAGTCAGAAAGGCCATTTGCGCCCAACCCGCCGTGCGCTGGCCCGGACAAGCCGGATGCAGGGTGTTGGCGATGATGGTGGACTCCGCGACAACCCACCCCGTCCAGCGGTCACAGCACGCATCAAGCGCCGCATCTACGCCAGCCCGGAACAAGGCATTGGCCGACGGCAGCCAGAACTGCGCCACTGCGTCGTGCTGCACAGTACCGCGCGTTTGGCGCAGGTGCGCACCGCGAGCAACAATGCCGTCCTCGAGGTTGAGGCGAATGTTCGTGGCACCCGCCGCTGCCAAGGCGCCGGGCAGGTGCTCCAGCACGCTCGTATTGAAGGCGGCTCGATCTTCGTGCTCGTCGCGCCACAAGAGGCAAATCACCTTTTCCATGGCCCGCCCTCAGTCAAAGTTTGCCTGACCGCCATCCAGCGGAATGGTAGCCCCGGTCAGATAGGCCATGTCCGGTCCGCATAGGGCGGCAACCGCACGGCCGATGTCCTCCTCGAGCTTGCCGATACGCCCCAGCGGAATCGTCCGGAAGAACGCCTCTGCCTCGTCCGGGTTGTTGGCGATCCACCATTTAAGTCCCGGGCTTTCCGCGTGGGGCGCGATGGTCAGGACGCGAATGCCCTCGCGCCCCCATTCCGCTGCCGCGGCGCGGGTCAGCACCCGGGTCGCCTGCTTGACCGCGCCATAGGCACCATAGCCGCTCATGTCCCAGCGAATGCCCGCCGACGACGCAAGGTTGACGATCACCCCGCCGCCCCGCGCGACCATATGGGGATACGCCAGCCTCATCAGCCGGAATGCCGCAAGTGGTCCGGATTCAAACCCGGCCAGAAATGCTTCGTCGCTGACATCAAGCAACCGGCCATTGGGGACTTCCTGGGCATTGTTGACGAGGATATCCAGCCCGCCAAGCTTGCTGACGGCTTGCTCGACCATGGCCGCAAGATCCGCTGGATCCTTGACATTGCCGGTCACAGCCAACGCCGTGCCGCCCCTTTCGGCGATCAAGGCACAGGTCGCCTCCAGCTTGGCGAGGGTCCGCCCGGTAACGGCGACCGCAGCGCCTTCGGCTGCAAGGGCCAGTGCAATACCCTGGCCAACGCCTTGCCCTGCACCGGTTACCAATGCCACGTTGCGCGAAAGTTTGCTCATCACACCTCTCCAACCGAAGGATTCGTAATTTTCAATTTTATGAATTACGCATTAAGTTGACAGAAACCCCACATCTACGTCAATTGCGTTTCGATTCCGGCCGCCCGGCGGCAATACCAGATCAAGCATTCAGGAGAGGCCATGAACCAGGATCTTAACGGACAGGTCGCCATCGTTACCGGCGGCAGCGATGGCATCGGTTTTGCGACGGCGGCCTTGCTGGCCCGGCGCGGCGCGCAAGTGGTCATTTGCGGCCGCCGTCAGGAAATGCTGGACGAGGCCAAGGCAAAGATCGCAGCGGAAGGCGGCAAGATCGAAGCCGTCCAGCTCGACGTGACCGACTTTGACGCGTTCACCGCCCTGATCAATGACGTGGCCGAACGCCATGGCCGGCTCGACATGCTGGTCAACAACGCGATGTCGACCCATTACGCCCCGATCAGCCGCCTGACGCTGGATCACTGGCGCAAGGATTTCGCCGTAAATGCAGATGCCGTGTTCATCGGTACCAAGGCGGCGATGGGGGTCATGGCAAAGCAGGGCAAGGGCTCCATCGTCAACATCTCGTCGACCACGGCGATCCGCGCGATGGCGAACTATTCCAGTTACTCGGCATCCAAGGCGGCACTGATCCAGTTCACCGCCGTTGCGGCCATGGAAGGCGCGACGAAGGGCATTCGCGTCAACGCCGTGGTCCCGGGCCAGGTCAATACGGCCGCCACTCTGGACTTTGCCGAAAAGGCCCCGGAACTGGCCGCGAAAACGGCCGGTGCTATCCCGATGGGGCGCGGCGGCAATCCCGACGAATTGGCCGAAGCGATCGTCTTCCTGCTGTCCGATGCGGCCAGCTACATTACGGGCGTCGCCCTGCCGGTTGACGGCGGCAAGTCGGCGCAGCTTTACATTCCGTCCTGAATTAGAAACTGGACGCGGCGGCGGGAGCAAGCTGATGAACAAGGCAAAAACCGGGCAGGAGTGGGGCAAGGAAGTCGACGTTCTGGTGGTCGGGTCCGGTGCGGGCGGAATGCTCTCAGCGCTAGTCGCCGCCAAGAACCACGCCGACGTCCTGATCATCGAAAAGGAAGCCCTGTGGGGCGGCACCTCGGCCACCTCGGGCGCGGGGATCTGGATACCCGCCAGCGACCAGGCCGCAGCAGCCGGGTTCCACGACAATCTGGACGATGCCTTCAAATATGTCCGCGCGCTATCGGCTGACAACGTTCCCGATGAGAACATCCGCGCCTTCGTGGAGAACGCGGCCAAGATGCTGCGCTGGATGGGCGACAATACCGAGATCGATTACCAGGCCTTTCCCTATCCCGATTACCACGCCGAAAACCCGGGCGGATCGCCGACCGGCTATCGCACCCACATGCCCTTGCCGCTCGATGGCAAGCGCCTTGGCAAGGACGTCCGGACGCTGCGCTTCGCTTCGCCCGCGGCTTCGCTGTTCGGCTATCTTAACTGGCATTTCGACGAGACCTACCTGCTGCTGTTTCGCGGCCCCGGTTGGCACTGGCACCTTGCCAAGAGCCTGATGCGCTATTGGCTGGACTGGCCCTTCCGCTTCATCTCGCGCAAGGACAGGCGCCTGACACTGGGCAACGCCCTGGCAGGCGGACTGCGCCTGGCCCTGAACGAAAAGAACGTGCCCCTGTGGCTGCGCACCTCGCTGGAGGACCTGATCGTCGAGAACGGCAAGGTCGTGGGCGCGCTCGTCAACCACAACGGAGAGCCGCTGCGCATCCGCGCCCGCAAGGGGGTAATTCTGGCCGCCGGCGGGTTCGACAAGAACCAGGCCATGCGCGATGCCCATGCACCGCTCTATCCCAGCGCGCAGTATTCGGGCGGAACCAGCGGTAACACCGGCGATGCCATCCGGGCTGGCCAGGCTGCGGGTGCCGATACGATGAATATGCAGTCGGCCTGGGCCGCCCCGGTGTTCTATGTGCCCGGTGAGGATCGCGGCCGGCTCTGCACCATCGAACGCGCCTTGCCCGGCTGCATCATGGTCAACCAGTCGGGCAAGCGGTACCTCAACGAGGCCGCATCCTATCACATCGTCGGCCAGCAAATGGCCCGCCAGCAGCGCGAACATGGCGATGCCAGCCCGACCTGGTTCGTCTTCGACCACACCTATCGCCACAATTACCCGGTCGGCCCGCTCTATCCGCTGGTGCCGGACTGGGCGCAGAACGGGATGGTCAAGACGATCCTCAAGAAGGGCCGCACGATCGGTGAACTGGCAAGGGAAATGGGCGTCGATCCGGCCACTTTCGAAGCCACGATCGACCGCTTCAACAGCTTTGCCGCAAAGGGGGAGGATCCCGATTTCCACCGCGGCGAAGCGGCCTACGACAAGATGTACGGCGATCCTCGCGTTGGCCCCAATCCCTGCCTGCGCCCGATCGAAAAGGGGCCGTTCTACGCCATGCCGATCTACCCCGGCGACATCGGCACCAACGGCGGTCTCAGGACCGACCCGCTGGCCCGCGTGATCGGCGCGGCGGGCAAGCCGATCGAAGGGCTCTATGCGATCGGCAACAGCGCGGCCTCGGCCATGGGCGAAAGCTACCCAGGTGCAGGGGTCACCATCGGCCCTGCCCTGACCTTTGGCTATATCGCCGCAAACCACATGACCGGAAGCAACCAGGCATAAGCCTGCGACTTGCGGGGCACGCCGCAGCGGTGGCCCAGCGGGCCAGCGACGATGCCGGCCATGTCAGCGGATCACGGCTGGCCGCCAAGGGGCAAGCGACCACTTCTGGCGCCTGCTCCCCTTGGCAATCCGTTCCTAGTCGGCCCGGACCTTCACTTTCGGAGCCGCAGCACCGCGCCGCATGGCGTTGAGGAATCCTTCAAGCGGTGCCGGCTCGGCCACCGGGCCACCGTGATCGCCTTCCCTGGCCCAGAATTCGGCATAGCTCGGGAACAGTTTGTGAAAGTTGCCTTCCACCCATTCCGTCCCCGGCCAGCGCATCTTGTTCTCGCCGATTGGCGGCTTGTTGAGGTCGGTTGCGTACCAATAGAGCGGCAGGCGTCGCGCGAAGTGCCAGCGCCCGTTCTGGCGGACGTAATCGTCGACATACATCATCTGCATGATGACCCATTCGTCGCCGGTTTCATGCTCGTTCTTGGAATAGACCATGCCGTGCGCATGATCGGCATCGTCGAATTCGATGACATGACCGCCGATATGATGGGAAGTTCCGGTAAACGGAGAGCGCAAGGTGCGGTCCATGTAAGCCCGCAGCGCCTGTCGGCCAGAGGCATCCTTGCCAACGCGGACATCCTCCGGAAACAGCGAAACCATCGCTTCCATGTCGCGCATGTCCAGCGCAAGGGCGTATTTCGCAGGGAGTTGGCGGATCGCATCAAGCGACTCCAGGCGGTCAATGCGGGCTTCGAGATCGGTCATGATTTAGGCTCGTACCAGATGGGGGAAGTATAGGCCCGTTCCTGCGAGATCACCTGGATCTCCGGAGCGAGCTTGAGGCGATAGCGCACGGCGTCATAGGCGACCCAGCGCGGCGTGGGGATTTCGATGACGCGCAAGTAGTAGAACGCGCGGCGGTTCGGATCGAATTCGGGATCGCGCCAGACTGTCGCCAGGCTGGCCGCACCGATCGAATTGCTGAAACTCGGCACTGACAGGTTCACCGTATTGCCAACGGCGGGCACCTTGCCCCCGACCATCCGACGTGTCTCTGGCGAGCTCCAGGCAACATCGAAAACCTTTTCATGTGCCTTGCCGCTGGCGTCGGTCCACCCCTTGACGACCTGAAGCCGGTCGAGATTGGCGCCAATCGGATCCTTGAGCGCCGAAACGATGAAGCTTGGCGCAGCCCTGCCCTGCCCCTTAAGGAGACCGCCCATCGGGACCCCGCGCCGATATCCGGCTTTAACCCAATCACCGGACAGGTCGCCCTTGGCAAAGTCCCATCCGCCAAAGAACCGCACGGTGATGCGCGGACCTGTCGTCGCGTAAACCTCGCGCCGCATCAGGGCATCGAAGATCGCCTCGCGCGTGTTGCCGCGCGCCCAGACCCCGGCATAGCCGCCTGCCAGGTACTGCCAGTTAAATCGGCCCAGGCCAGTACCCATGTCCATGGCCGGGGTTACCCGGTCCTTTCCCTGCGGGGTCGGCTCATTGCCGGTGTGCTTGCCGAAGAAATTGTTCTCATCGGCAGTGGCCAGGCCCGTATGGCTGTCGGTCGATCCGATCAGGCCAAAGCGATAGGGGTTCTCACCGGTCCGATCCTGGATCAGCAGCCCCCGCTTAAGGGCCTCGCGCACGTAGTTGCCACCATACATGGCTGGCGTCGTCGCCTGCTTGGCGTTCAGATTGGCCTTGTCCCAGCCTGTCACCCCGAACCCGGCAAACTCGTCGGTGGGCGACAGGAATGGATGAGCCTCGCTGTCACCCTTGATCTGGGTAACCTCGACCACCGGCTCGTGCGCAGCGCGGCGGCGGGCCTGGGCTGCCGTCATCGGACCACCACCTGGTCCGGTCAGTTCGAACATCAAGCCATTGGAGACATTGCTGTTGTGCGGGATCGCCAGCACGCGGCCGTGCTGGTTGCGCTCGTAGGCATCCATGTAATCCCACAATGCCTCGGGCCGATCTCCTTGGGCGGTGGTAAACGGCTGGACCTTGCCAACCTTGTCCGGGCCATCCCGGAACATCACCACCCGGTGAAGATTGTTGCCATTGGGCATCAAGGTATATTCGAAGCCGAAGAAGGCGGTGAACTTGCCCGGCTCGTTGTAGGCTTCGACAGTCTTGATGTGCTTGGCCCAAAGCGACGCGGTCTGTTCGGCAACCTTCTTCGGATCGGCAAGGCCTTTTGCTTCAGGACTGCCGGCAAAGTCGATCATTTCCGCCATGGCCCGGGACGACTGCTCGGGCCCGCCATTGAACATATCGTGCCAGCGCTTCAGCTTGTCATTGGGCAGCAAAAAGCGCGGCGCATCAGCGAGCGCCTTGACGAAACCCAATCCATCCGCGTGATCAGCAATCACCAGGCAGTCGAGCGGGCGAGCCAGCCTGGCCTTGACGCCCATGGTCGAGGTCACTTCCTCACCCCGGGCAAACCGCAGTGCTTCTTCAGGCTCTAGCCGATTGCCGAACCCAAAAGCGTCGGGTGAGTTGGCGGTATGAAGATGGGTATCACCCCAAAACACGCGCTCGGGGTACTGGGTCAACTCGACTGGCTTGTCGGTCTTGCCACCGAGACCGGCGGGGAGCTTGTCGCAAGCTGCCAACGTGGTGAGCAGCAATCCGGCCGACAGCAGATATCGCGCCCGCTTGCCGATCATGGGCGCTTCACTCCGGCAGGTTCCACCCGTTCAATCGGCGGCAGTTCGTATTGCCCTTGCAGCACC
>CAZNBX010000001.1:11758-18855 GCA_964571305.1 uncultured Novosphingobium sp. | reverse complement strand
TACATCCGGAGGACAACGTGGAATGCGCCGGGCGGCACAGGCAGCCAATTCGACTGTCCTTGGGCGGGCTTGCTGGCCGAAAGGTACAGCGTCAACGAGCCGTCCTTTTCGTATTTCAGCCCCTTGGTCCGATCGCCGATCGTGTACCGATGGATCGCGTTCTCGACCAGTTGCGAGGTCTCGCGATCATAGGCGGTGATCGACCAGAAGGCATCGACGGGCGGTAATTTGCCCTTGGCGAAACGGATGCGATACTGTCGCTCGCCGCTGAGCATTCCGCCGCGATCATCGGTGATCGCAGCAGGATAGATCGATTCCTCGGGCGCATTGACATAGCCGCCACGCGCCACTTCCGCGCGCAACAGGAAGTCGTTGCCCGGATTGGCCATCGCGCCCGACCACATCCAACCGTTCTGCACCCGCGCTGGACGGAATCCGCGCTTGGCGAGAACTTGCGGACCGATCCGCAGCGCGCAGTCCAATCCCAACTTCTGCGCCGGACTGATCTTTTCAGCGTCAAAGCTGCGGCCAGGTCCAAATCCGGCGGCATCAAAGGTTGCCATCAGGGCTTCCTCGCCCGGTTTGGCGGGAACGCTGCGCAGGGCCTGGTTGAGCATTTCGAAATAGGCCAGGCTATCGAAAGGCTTCAGCGGTTCCGCCTCGGTGAGTGCCTGCCCCGCCGGACCCCGCATCACGATGCTGCGGGCCACGCGCTGGGCCTCGGTCGCATCGTCCAGCCCATTCACCAGCACCCGGCCAAGCATCCATGCGGTATCCGTCGGCAGCGGAAAGGCAACGTAGCCTTCGGGGATCTTCCCGCCGGACGGACCAACCAGGGCATAGTGCATGGCCTTGCCGCCATTGGTCCGCGTACCGAGGTGGTACGGCCGTGCGTACAGGTCCATGAAGGCCAGGGTGTAATAACGCGTCCCCAGCGCGGGCACGTCGATCAGCACCGGCCCGCGCGAAAGGTCGATCCACGAATTCAGGTAAAGCGTGTCGGAATTCGCTGCACGCAGCTGCCCCTGGGTCGCCGGGGTCAGGACATGAGGGTAGACCGCGATCGAATTCACAGGCGCCGCGACTGGCTGGGCCGGATCAACGCGGTGGGTTTCGTTGAACTGCTGCTTCAGCAGGTCAACCATCGGATAGCCGTAGATGTAGCCTTGCAAACCCGTCGATTGGGCCAGCACCGCCTCCGGATCGAGCACCGCCGCCTGGCATTGTGCAGTATCGGGCAAGGCCGCCGTGGCAGTCGATGCTGCCAGAAAAGCCAGAACGAACATCCCCTCTCCAATCGCGCAAAACTTTTTCGTTGATCCTACGTTATCGCATTTCAGGTTGCGCAACAACCTTCATTCGCGTAATTTGATTGCGTTATTTTTTCGCAAAAGGCGCATCAACGCGCCGAATGGTACTTCAGGAGGGGACATGAAATCACTGCTCGCCACGACCTCGCTCGCCGCTCTGGCAACGCTGGTCGCAACCCCCACATTTGCTCAGGATTCAGCGCAGGACCAGGACGACGGCATCGGCGCGATCGTCGTTACCGCGCAAAAGCGCAGCGAAAACGTGCAGGATGTCCCGATCGCGATTTCGGCAGTCGGCAGCCAGTACCTCGAAAGCCGTGGCGTCGATTCGATCGACAAGCTCGGCACCATTGCCCCGAACGTGAAGATTGAACGCGCGCCCGGGTCCAAGACCATCTCGCAGATTGCGATCCGCGGCTCAGTCACGATCAATCCGGCGATCACCTGGGAGCCAGCGGTCGGGCTCTATCTTGACGGGGTCTACATCGCCAAGGCGCAGGGATCGATCTTTGACGTCGCCGATCTGGAGCGGGTCGAAGTGCTGCGCGGGCCGCAGGGCACGCTTTATGGCCGCAATGCCTTGGCCGGCGCGGTCAACCTGGTCACCAAGAAGCCTAGCGGCGAAGCCGGCGGGAGCGCCGAAGTGACCTATGGCAGCTTCAACGAGTGGAAGTTCAAGGGCGTCCTTGATCTCCCCCAGATGGGCATCTTCTCGGCCAAGGTGTCGGGCCAGTATCGCCGCCGCGATGGTCTGATCGATCTTGTCCCGAACCAGCCGTCAGGCCGGGGCCGCACGGATTCGATCAATTCGGGCAGCTTCATGGTCCAGCTGCGCGCCGAGCTGTCGGACAGCATCACCGCTGATTACACCTACGACTATACCAAGTCGGACCAGACCCCGCCGTTCTCGCAGCTGCTGCGAGTCAACCGCAACCGGGATCCGCGCGACATCTTCGATCCCGCCTCGGTGGGCTATGCCTATGGCGGCGCCTACTTCCCGCTCGACCGTTACACGAGCGCAACGCGGGTCAGCACGGCATCGATCGACGCCCCGGCCTATGAAAAGTCGCGCAGCTATGGCCATGCCCTGACCCTTTCTGCCGATCTGGGCGCTGCCACGCTCAAGTCAATCACGGCCTACCGCAACATGGACTGGGCCGATGGCCTGGACCTGGATGGTTCGCCGTTGCCGGTGGCCTATACGCAGCGCATTACCGACTATGACGCGTTCAGCCAGGAATTGCAGCTGACCGGAAGCGCGCTGAACGACCAGCTCAGCTATGTCCTTGGCGGTTTCTATTTCAGCGAGACCGCCGAGACGCTGAACCCGCAGACCTATTTTGGCGGCAGTGTCGACCTGCAGTCGGACTATGGCTCGCACACCAAAGCCTTCGCGCTTTACGCCCAGCTTGACTACAAGCTGACCGACGCGCTCAAGCTGACCCTGGGCGCCCGCTATACGCATGAAAAGAAGGACGTTCGGCGCTATTTCCGCGTCAACGCCGACTATGCCAACGGCATCACCTCGCCGCTCGTTGTGGCCAACCTCGCCTATGGCGTCATTCCGGATGCGAAGTACAACGACTTCTCGCCGGCAGCGACCCTGTCCTACGAAGTGTCGGACAATGTGAACGTCTATGCCCGTTTCGCGCGCGGCTTCAAATCGGGCGGGTTCAACGGCGAAACCAATGTATTTGCCGCGCCGACCACGGCTTGCCCCAGCGGCGCGCTGGAACTGTGCTCACCCTATCGCCCGGAAAAGGTCGATAGCTATGAGCTGGGGGTGAAGACCCAATTGCTCGACAAGCGCCTTGTCTTCAACGTGGCCGCCTTCCGCGACGAACACAAGGACATGCAGCTGTCGGTCTTTACCGCCAGCACCGGCGCCGCCTCGATCATCCGAAATGCTGCCGGTGCGCGCATCCAGGGCCTGGAGTTCGAGGGCGTCCTGCGTCCGACCGACGGGCTGACGATCAACGGCTCGCTCGCGCTGCTCGACGTCAAGTACAAGAGCTTCATCGACGGCGGTGTCGACGTATCGGCCAACCGTGCCTTCCCGCACGCGCCCAAGACGACCGCCGCGCTGGGCGTCGACTGGAAAGTGATCGAAGGCGATTGGGGCAAGCTCAACCTCTATGGCGACCTGAACTACGCCTCGAAGTACTATACCTTCCCCTATGCCTTGGTGACCCCGACCGTCTCGGACCAGAACGCCCATTCGAGCCAGTCGAAGGGCCGCACGATCGTCAATCTGCGGGCCACTGCGGGCGAGGTTGCCCTGGGCGGGATCAAGGCCGACCTCTCGGTCTTCGTCCGCAACCTTACCAATGAAGCCGATCCGTCGAACTTCATCGACTTCGGCCCCGGGTTTGGCGGGATCCTGTTGGGTTACTTCCCCGATCCGCGCACTTATGGGGTCAGCGTCGGGATCAAGTTCTGAAGCATGACCTGGTTGGGCCGGGCCATCGTGCCCGGTCCGCACCATTCAGGAGGACGGCATGGCATCGCTGGAGCAACGCCTGCAACGGCTGGAAGACGATCGCGCGATCCGTGATCTGAAAGCCCGCTACCTTCGTGCCTGCGACACCAAGCAACCGGAAATCGTGCGAGAGACCCTGCTGCCCGCAGGCGCGGTGATTGCCTATGATGGCTTTCCCGAGTTCAACGACCGCGATGCTTTCGTCGCTGTCTATTCCAGCATGGGCTGCACGCCCGGGATTTTCGACATTCACCACGGCGCAAACGGGGTGATCGCTTTTGAAAGCGACACCCGCGCGACAGGGCAATGGTCGCTGCTGTTCCACAACATCAATCTGACAAACCGCAGCGTGACGCAGATGGGCGTCGAATATGACGACATCTACGTCAAACAGGACGGCCGCTGGTGGATCGCGGAAACCCGTTCGCGCCGACTAAGCTGCCTGATCCACACCGTCGATGCGGACGGGAAAATGCAAATAATGACCATGGGCGAAGCGCCTGCGACTTTTGGATAGGGAGAACTGTCAGTGCGTTTTCAAGGCAAGAAGGTGCTGGTTACCGGCGCGGCATCCGGGATTGGCCGGGCCACGGCCCAACTGTTTGCCCGCGAAGGCGCGCAATTGACCATTGCCGACATCAACGAAACCGGCCTGGCCGAGACGGCGGAGCTGATCGGGACCCCGGTGAAGCTTGTCCCTTATAACGCCGAGGATTTCGACTCCTGCCGATCCCTTGTTGCAAGCGCCGCCAGCGACGGCCTCGACATTCTCTGCAATGTTGCCGGCATGCTGAAGTGGGGCCCGACCGAGACCTATGCGGTCGAGGATTTCGAACGCCTGTTGCGGATCAACACCACCAGCCTTTTCGTGCTGTGCCAGGCCGCGATGCCCCATCTGCTGCAAAGCAAGGGCAACATCGTCTGCGTCGCATCGACCGCAGGCCTTTCGGGCATCCCCTATTCCGTCGCCTATGCCGCGTCGAAGCATGGCGTGGTCGGCATGATCAAGTCGCTTGCATTGGAATATGCCGCGGCCGGAGTGCGGATAAACGGCGTCTGCCCGGGCCAGGTGGCGACCCCGATGACCAAGGCCGCGCCGCCCGAAGGCGATATCAACTGGCCGCTGGTGATGCGCAATGCGCCCAAGCTGGTCGACGGAATCTGCGATCCGGAAGACATTGCCGAAGCGCTGGCCTTCCTCGCCTCTGACGCTTCGCGCAAGACTACGGGTGCGCTGCTGGCAGTCGATGGGGGGCAACTGGCAGGCTGAACAAGTCCCGCGCGGCTGCGCTGCCATCAAGCAGCGCATTCTCGCGCCGGGTAACCAGCCAACCGCCTGCGGTTCGCGCCAGCTCCCAGCGATTGGCAGCAACGCGGACCGCGGTCCAGCCGCCGTCCTGATGGCGGAATACGACGCTATGGCACTTGGCCAGTGCGCGGTCGCCCGCCAGTTCAATCTGCGGGGCAGTCAGGACATGGGCACATCCATCCCCCATCAACGATTGGTGGACCGGACCGGAAATCAATGCCGCAATGGCTGCTCGCCCGCGCGCCTCACCCATGCCGCCGACGGCATAGACCCCCTCTTCTGCGAACAGGGCGGCGACCCCTTCCGCGTTCCCGCTATCGGCCAGCGGACCATAGCGGCTGATAAGCTCGCGGATCGCCTCGCGGTCCTCTAGGACCTGAAGCCGCTCCGCCGCTGGATCAGCCACGTGCCGCCTTGCGCCCGGCCTGGCGGCCAAAGAAGGTGCAATCGGCAAGGCTCAGCCCCGACGAATAGCCGTGGCCCCATGCCGGCAAGCCAGAGGTACAGCGCCCCGCCGCAAAAAGGCCGGCTATGGGCGCCCCGCCGCGATCCAGCACCTCGCCATCGGTCGATGTCTTGAGCCCGCCGAGCGTGAAGAAGCTGAAATAGCTGTCGTGAAAATCCAGTTCGAGCGCGATGAACGGCCCCTGGTCAAGCGGGACCAGGATAGGCGCACGCTTGTCGAACAGCGGGTCGCAACCCTCGTGGGCGTGCTGGTTATAGACCGCCATCGTCGCACTTAGCGTCCCAGCGGGCATTTCCAGTTCGGCTTCAACCTCTTCCCAGGTCTCGCCGGTTCCGGCGATGCGCATCCGGGCAAAGTCCATCGGCTGGACGAAATGCGCATTGTCGAGCAGCAGATAGACCTTGCCATCCGGTTGATCGACCGCGCAGCGGCTGACGCGCCCGTGATAGCAATCCTCGTTGATGAAGCGCTGCCCCTTGGTGTTGACGAAGACGCCATAGGCATGGCTTTCGGGCATGGTCCACGGACAGGTCGTGAAGAACTGGTCCATGTAGATGGCATCGCCCCCAGCCCCCAGGCCTAGCTCGATGCCCAGGCCGTCATCCTTGTCGCCGATCGGATCGTTCAGCTTGAAGGTTTCGGGGCAATATTTCCGGCGCATGGCTTCGTTGAAGACGAAACCGCCCGTGGCGAGGACCACGCCCTTGCCCGCCTTCACAAAGCGCGTCTGGTTATCAATCCGGACCACCAGACCAACGATCCGGTCACCGTCAGCGACAAGCGCCTGCGCCCGGGCATCGACAATCACTTCAACCCCCTTGGCCCGGGCCGAGCCTTCGAGGATGTCGACCAATGGACGCCCCCCGCCCCAGCCCATGTGCTGGATCACGTGACCGCGCGGCACTGGTTTGGCCTGATCGCAGAACGGTGCCGCAGCCTCGCTGCCCGACCAGATCAAGGTGGAATCGTCCGTCGGCTCGATGTGCTTGCCGGGCAGGTAATTGCCGCGATAAGGAACGCCCTGCGCCTTGAGCCAGGCGAAATGGTTCAGCGCTTCGCGCCCGTAAAGTTCACACTTTGCTTCATCCGCGCAAGGACCACCGGCCAACTTCAAGTAACGTGTGAAGTCTTCAGTGCTATCCTCGAAACCGGCGGCACGCTGCACTTCGGTGCCGCCGCCGCCGCCAATGTAGATTTCGCCGCCGGACAGTCCTGAAGCCCCGCCGCTGCCCGAATTGCGTTCGAACAGCATGACCCGCGCCCCGGAGTCAGCCGCCTCGATCGCCGCGCAGGCTCCAGCCGCACCAAAGCCCACGACCGCAACATCGGTTTCAAAGTCCCATGCGGGAACCTCGCTGGCTGGAAAGGGCCGATGCGGCGAGATATCGCTCATGACTTCAGCCCTTTGCCTTCACCATATCCAGCGCGACGTCGACGATCATGTCTTCCTGCCCGCCAACCATCTTGCGACGGCCCAGTTCAAGCAGGATTTCACGGGTGTCGATACCATAGGGTTCGCTGGCCTTTTCGGCA
>CAZNBX010000001.1:8069-11748 GCA_964571305.1 uncultured Novosphingobium sp. | reverse complement strand
CAGGAAGCTGGAATAGACCCCGGCATAACCAAGGCTCAAGGTTTCGCGGTCGACCCGAACCGGACGGTCCTGCAGCGGACGGACCAGATCCTCGGCCGCATCCATCAGCAGGTTGACATCGCAGCCGTGGTTCCAGCCCTTGCGGTCAACCGCGGCGATGAACACCTCAAGCGGAGCATTACCCGCCCCGGCGCCCATCCCGGTCAGCGACGCATCGATCCGCACCGCGCCGCACTGCGCCGCGACAATCGAATTGGCCACGCCCAGGGCCAGGTTGTGGTGGGCATGCATCCCGCGCTGGGTTTCAGGCTTTAGCACGCGGTCATAGGCTTCGAAACGGGCTCGAACCCCGTCCATGTCGAGCGCACCGCCGCTGTCGGTGACATAGACGCACTGCGCGCCATAGCTTTCCATCAACAGCGCCTGCTGGGCCAGATGGTCCGGCTCGATCATGTGGCTCATCATCAGGAAGCCCGACACGTCCATGCCCAGATCGCGGGCGATGCCGATATGCTGCTTGGAAACATCGGCCTCGGTGCAGTGGGTAGCGACGCGGACCGAACGCACGCCAATGACATAGGCGCGCTTCAATTCCTCAACCGTCCCGACGCCGGGAAGGATCAGCGTGGTCAGTACGCATTTGTCGAGCACATCGGCCACGGCCTCCAACCATTCCCAGTCGGTATGCGCGCCAAAGCCATAGTTGAAGCTTGCGCCCGACAGGCCATCGCCGTGCGCGACTTCGATCGCGTCCACGCCCGAAGCTTCGATCGCCTGGGCAATCGCGCGCACGTGGTCGATCCCGTACATATGACGGACCGCGTGCATGCCATCGCGCAGGGTAACGTCCTGGATGTAAAGCTTGTCGCCGCGCTCGACGTTAAAGGTGCTGTTCACTGGGCAATCCCTCCCTGCTTCATGCGGCGCTCGGCCAGCAGTTCCCCGGTGGCCTTGGCAGCCGCAGTCATGATGTCGAGATTGCCGGAATAGCTGGGCAGGTAATCGCCCGCGCCTTCGACCTCGAGCATGATCATCGACTTGATCCCCGTGAATTCGCCCATGCCGGGAATCTTCAGCTTGTTGTTGTCACCATAGCGTTCGAACTGGACTTCCTGCTTGAGGCGGTAGCCCGGCACGTACTTCTGCACTTCGGCAACCATGTCGGCGACCGAACGGCGGATCGCGTCCTCGCTGCCGCCTTCCGACAGGGTGAATACCGTGTCGCGCATGATCATCGGCGGCTCGGCAGGATTGAGGCTGATGATCGCCTTGCCCTTGGCTGCACCGCCGACGACCTCGATCGCGCGGGCAGTAGTCCGGGTGAACTCGTCAATGTTGGCGCGCGTGCCGGGACCGGCTGAGCGCGAGGAAACCGACGCGACGATCTCGGCATAGTGGACCTTGTCCGACACCCGGGCGACAGCGGCGACCATCGGGATCGTCGCCTGACCGCCGCAAGTCACCATGTTGACATTGGGCTGATCGAGGTGCTGGCTCATGTTGACCGGCGGAACGGTGAACGGACCGATCGCGGCCGGAGTCAGGTCGACCACCTGGATGCCGTCGGCGCGCAGCGCCTCGTCGTGAACCTTGTGGGCATAGGCGCTGGTCGCATCGAAGGCGATGCCGATCTCGGCATAACAAGGCAGCTTCTTCAGCCCCTCGATCCCTTCATGGGTCGTGGCAATGCCGTGCTGGCGGGCCATGGCCAGGCCTTCGCTATCGGGGTCGATCCCGACGACCGCCGCCAATTCCATGTTCTGGGGATACTTGATCATCTTCATCATCAGGTCGGTGCCGATATTGCCCGAACCGATGATCGCGGCCTTTACCCGTGCCATTGCTGTTTCCTTAGATAAACCGAGCCGTGCAGGTGCCAACACCGTGCAGGGTCATTTCAAACACGTCGCCCGGAACGGCGGGTTCCAACGGCACAAGACTGCCGGACAGGATCACGTCCCCGGCATCCAGCGTGACGCCATAGGCACCAAGTGTATTGGCCAGCCAGGCGACGGCCTGGGCCGGATCGCCCTGAACCGCGCTGCCCAGACCTTCCGACAGGGGAGCGCCGTTCTTGGTCACAGTCACGCGCAGCGCGGGAAGATCGTATTCACGCGGGTTTGCCCGCGCCGCACCAATCACGAAAACGCCGCAAGATGCATTGTCGGCGACAGTGTCGACGATCCCGATCTTCCAGTCGCGAATGCGGCTGTCGACGATTTCGAAGCAGGGTGCGATGTAATCGGTGGCAGCCATCACATCGGCAGCGGTCACGCCCGGACCGTTGAGGCTGTCCTTGAGCACAAAGGCAATCTCGGCCTCGGCCCGGGGTTGGATCAGCGTGTTGGCGGCAATGTCGATATCGCCATCGATCCACATCCGGTCGGTCAGGAAGCCAAAGTCAGGCTGGTGGACACCAAGCATGTCCTGAACAGCCTTGGATGTAACCCCGATCTTCTTGCCAATCACCCGTTCGCCGTCCTGGCGGCGGCGGGCCAGCGCACCCAGCGAGATTTGGTAAGCATCATCGACCGTCAAAGCGGGGAACCGCTCGATCAACGGTGTCACGGTGCGGCCATCGCGCAGCGCATCATAGAGTTCTTCAGCCAGCTTCTCGTTCAGTCCGGCATTTGCGGCTTCGCTCACAGATAGGCTCCATCCTGATAGATCAGCGGCGCGACGTGGTCGCTGACCTCGGCCTTGAGGACCCGGGCAATGACGATGCTATGGGTGCCATAGGCCAGCATCGCGTCGATCACGCAGTTGAGGTTGGCCTGCGCACCCTCAAGCTGCGGCAAGCCATTCTCGCCCTC
Source organism: uncultured Novosphingobium sp. (assembly GCA_964571305.1). GTDB lineage: Bacteria > Pseudomonadota > Alphaproteobacteria > Sphingomonadales > Sphingomonadaceae > Novosphingobium. Next base: position 8,935 of record CAZNBX010000001.1, on the reverse strand, counting down.
ATGCCAGGTCCCGACCGTAAAGCGCTGCTCGCGCGGGACGCCGCCGCCGAATGCGGCCGAAACGTCCTGTTGATCGCGTGAAAGCAGGTTCACCGAGAGCGGTGCCGTTGGCTCCAACAGAGCGTGCAGCGCCGTCGCCCGGTTGACGCAGACCAGTACCGCCGGGGGATCAACCGTAAGCGATGTCACCGAAGTCGCCGCCATGCCGACCGGCCCGCTATCGCCTTTGGCCACGACCACCGTCACCGAAGCAGCCAGACGCCGCATCGCCGATCGGAACTGCGCTGGCAGGTCTTCCGGAATGCTGGGATAGCCGTCAGCCACGCAGGAACTCTAGGCAATAGCGGTTGAATTCCTCGGCCCGCTCAACCTGCACCCAATGTCCGGTGCGGGTAAACGTCATGCAGCGCGCATCGGCGCACTGATCGAGGAAATGGCGTGCCCCGCTTTCCGGACAGAACTCGTCATTGAGCCCCCACAGGACAAAGATCGGCTGCGCCAGTTCCCCCAGGCGCGGCCCAAGATTGGGCGTGCGCATCCGCACCAGCACGTCCTTGGGCTGGGTCCGGGCCACGGCAAAGCGTTCCTGGACCAGCGCATCGGGGATTTTCGCCGCGAAGTCCGGATGGACCAGATTGCCGATCAGGCGGCGCTGCTCGTCGAGGTTGAAATCCGGGCCGCCAAAGTTGGAGACCATCTTGGTGATGCCAGGCATCTTGAAATAGTCGGCCTGCTCTTCAATGCACCCAGGGGCCATCAGGATCAGGCGCTCGGCGAATTCGGGATGATCCAGGCTCATCTGGATCGCGACCCCGCCGCCCAGCGAATTGCCGACCGGCACGATCTTGCTGATGCCCATCGACGCC
>CAZNBX010000001.1:0-8059 GCA_964571305.1 uncultured Novosphingobium sp. | reverse complement strand
ATTGCCGGCCAGTACCGCCCGATCGATCCCGTGCGCGCGCAGCGCCTCATAGAGCGTATCGGCGAAGAGTTGCAGCGTGTAGTCGATCCCTTCCGGCTTCGAAGAGGCGCCATAACCGATCAGGTCGGGCAGGATCACCCGGTAGCCCGCAGCCACGAACTGCGGCCAGTTCTGGCGAAAGTTCGATGCACCCGAAGCGCCGGGACCGCTGCCGTGGACGAAGACCACGACCGGACCGGAACCCGCCTCCTTGAGGTGGATCTGGTATCCGCCCGCGACGGAATAGGTAGCTTCGGAAATCTCGGTCATGCTGGCGCCTTCCATCAGACGAAGGGATTGAGCGGCGCCGCACCCAGCCGGGTCGCGATGGCCTCGCCAGAGCGATTGGCGGGGTCGTTCGCCACGTGTGCCCGGCCAGCGTGGAGATCGAGCCAGGGCTGGATGATCTCGCTGGTCATGTAGATCGCGCGGCCCCCCAGTTGCTTGACGATATCGTCGATCAGGTCGGCCAGGCGGCGCACCACGGTGCTCGACTGATAGGCAAAGAACGTGCGCTTCTCCATCGGGATCGCCTCGCCCCGTTCGGCATAGCCCATCAATTCCTCGAAGGTCAGGCGCAGGGTCGTTTCCATCTCGCTCTTTTCGGAAATGGCGCGGGCCAATGCGGCCTGCAGCATGGGATCGTCCTTCGATGCCTTGCCGGTATTGGTCGAAACGCGGTCCTGCATGATCGCCATGCCGGCCTTGATCGCGGCTTCGGCCCCGCCGAAGGCCGCGGTCGAAACCGAGCGGACGAACACCTGCGCCCAGGGCAGCGAATAAAGCGGCGCGGTATTCACCTCCTGGCCCGGGTTCTGGCACAGGAAGCCGTCGATCGAACGGTGCGTGCGATAGTCGGGGATGAAGGCGTCATCGACGATGATGTCATGGCTGCCCGTGCCTTGCAGGCCAAAGGTATGCCAGGCGTCTTCATCGATGGTATAGTCGCTGCGCGGCAGCAGGAAGGTACGCATCTCCGCCGGGGTGCCGTCCTCCTTGGGCGGGCAGAACGCGCCCAGCAGCACCCAGCCGCAATGAACCGACCCGGTCGAGAAACCCCAGCGCCCGGAAAGACGGAAGCCACCTTCAACGTGGGTCACCTTGCCAACCGGCTGGTAGGTCGACGAAACCAGCATGTCTGCGTCGTCGCCCCAGACCTCTTCCTGGGCCTCGTCGTGGAACAGGGCCATCTCATAGGGGTGGCAACCGACCACGCCGTACATCCAGCCCGTCGACATGCAGCCTTCCGCCAAGGCCTTCTGCACTTCGAAAAACACGTTCGGGTGCATTTCATAGCCACCCCAGCGCTTTGGCTGAAGAATGCGGAAGAAACCCGCCGCCTTCATTTCCGCAATGGTTTCAGACGATACGTTGCGCTGCCGCACGCAGTCGCGCGCGCGCGCCTTGAGCGTCGGGATCATCGCCTGCGCGCGAGCGATCAGTTCCTCTGCGGTGGGCACGCCGCGCGAATCTTCCACGCACCGGGTAGCGGTTGCCATTTTCTCCCAAGCTCCTTTCGACTCATTTCTGCCCGCAATCGTTGGGCTTCGTAAATTTTTTTATTGTTTGATACGCAAATCGTCAATTGAAAAGCCGTTTTGCTTCCGATAATGCAGATTTCAGGCACAACCAATGCCGCGATTCAGCAAGTACGCGAGTTTAGGGGAGACGATCGCCTTGGTACAGGCGCTGCAAATCGACCTTTCGGGTCAAGTGGCTATCGTCACAGGCGGCACACGCGGCCTGGGCCGTGCCATTTCGGCCGCGCTCGCCCAGGCTGGTTGCAAGGTCATCGCCTGCGCGCGCAACGCGCCAGAGGACTTGCCGGACGGCATCAGCTTCGTATCCGCCGATATCCGCGATCCCGATGCTGCCAAGGCGCTGGTCGACGACGTGGTTGCACAGCACGGCCGCCTCGATATCCTGGTCAACAACGCCGGCGGATCGCCAGCAACCGCAACTGAAGCCGCCAGCCCGCGCTTCATCGACGCGATCCTCAAGCTCAATCTGGTTGCACCGCTCTATCTTGCCCAGGCGGCGCATCCGCACATGGTCGCAGCGGGCGGCGGCAGCATCGTCAACATTGCCAGCGTTTCCGGCATTCGCCCCTCCCCCGGCACATCGGTCTATGGTGCAGCCAAGGCCGGCCTGCTCAACCTGACGCAAAGCCTGGCTCAGGAATGGGGACCTGCGGCGATCCGCGTGAATGCGATCATTGCCGGACTGATGAGCACCGAAACAGCCGAAGCCACTTATGGTGATGCAGAAGCGCAGGCGGCGGTCGGCCGCTCCATGCCGCTGCAGCGCATGGGCACCGGCGAAGACATCGCGGGGGCCGTGCTGTGGCTGTGCTCCCCACTCGCATCCTGGGTCAGCGGCGCCCGCATCAATGTCGATGGCGGCGGCGAACGACCCTACTTTCTCGATCTTGTAAAAGGGGCTCAGTCCTGATGAGTGTTAAGTCGCTGGGCTATGTAGTCATTGAAACCGCCAAGCCGGCCGAGTGGGACAGGTTCCTGACCCGGGTGGTCGGTGCCATGCGGGCACCCGACGCCAGCGATGGCGCGGCGCTCTATCGCATCGACGAACGCGGCTTCCGCTTCCGCGTCCAGGCCGGCGAAACGGAGCGCCTGGTCGCCCCGGCATTCGAGGTTGAAAGCGCGGCGGCATTCGATGCGCTCGCCGGACGGATTGCCGCTGCCGGGGGCGTGGTCGCCCATGCCGCAGCAGACGAGGCAACCGCACGCGGCGTCGCCGCGATGTTCCGGACGAGCGATCCGGCCGGGAATGCCCTGGAATTCTATCACGGCGATTCCGTCAGCGACGAACACTTCGTCTCGCCGCTCGGCGTGCCGCGTTTCGTCACCGGTGACCTCGGCATGGGCCATGCCGTGCTGTGCGCTCCCAATTTCGATGAAACGGTGGCATTCTACTGCGACGTCGTGGGCTTCGGCAAAACCGACATGCCGCGCTTCTATTTCATGGGCGGTCCGCCGGAAGACCCGGGCATGGGCTTTGCCTTCCTTCACGCCAGCAATGGCCGCCATCACAGTCTCGCGCTGGGCGAAGGGCCGCTTCCGCCGTCCGGCTGCGTTCATTTGATGGTCGAGCTGCCCGACCTGATCGAGGTGGGCAAGGCACACGACCGGATGCGTGCCGAAGGCTTCGTTGAGTCAGCCACTCTGGGCCGTCATGTCAATGACGAGATGACCAGCTTCTACGTCCAGACCCCGGCGGGCTTCGACCTCGAGATCGGCTACGACGGCCTGGTGATCGATCCCGCCAACTGGGAAACCACCCACCATGAACAGATCAGCGTCTGGGGCCACGTCTGGGCCTGGCAAGAAGCCCTGAAGAAGGCGGCGGAGTAGATCCTATGCTCGACAAACGTATGACCCCGGCCGAAATCGTCGGCCAGCTCAAGGACGGCATGACGCTGGGCATCGGCGGTTGGGGCCCCCGGCGCAAGCCGATGGCACTGGTCCGCGAAATCCTTCGCTCTGACCTCAAGGACCTGACGATCGTCGCCTATGGCGGCGCGGATGTCGGCATGCTTTGCGCAGCTGGCAAGGTAAAGAAGCTGGTTTTCGCCTTCGTCTCGCTCGACGCGATCCCGCTGGAGCCGTGGTTCCGCAAGGCGCGCGAAGCAGGACAGCTCGATGTTCTCGAACTCGACGAAGGGATGTTCCAGTGGGGCCTGAAGGCCGCCGCTTTCGGGCTGCCGTTCCTGCCGACCCGGGTTGGCCTGGGTACGGATCTGGCCGAACTGGGTGGGCTCAAGCACGTGCAATCGCCCTATGACGATGGCGAAGTGCTGATCGCGATGCCCGCGCTCAAGCTCGATGCGGCCCTGCTCCACGTCAACCGCAGCGACTGGCGCGGCAACGTCCAGGCGTTCGGCCCGGACGTGTTCTATGATGAATGGTTCGCCAAGGCCGCGGCCAAGACCTACGTCAGCTGCGAAGAGCTGGTCCCGGCGATGGAAGACGCCTATCCGGAGGACGCTCAGGCCAACGTGGTCGAGCGGTGCTTCATCAGCGGCGTCACGGAAATTCCCTGCGGCGCGCATCCCAGCATGATGACCCCGGCCTATGGCTGGGACATGAAAGCCTTCAAGGCGTACACCGACGCCGCGCGCGACCCCGGCGAATGGAGCCAGGTCGCCGCCCGCTTCGTCGGCGCGAACGAAGCCGAATATCTTGCATCCGTTGGCGGAAAGGAGGCGGTTGCGGCTCTGCCGTTGCCGGTGTTCTGATGAGCGACAATTCCAACCTGAACCCGTCCTTGGCGGAACTGTGCATCGCCGCCTGCAGCGAAGCCTTTCGCGGCAATGGCGAAGTGGTGGCCACCGGCGTTGGCCCGGTGCCGCGCCTGGCCGCCAGCCTGGCCAAGCTGACCCACACCCCCGAACTGATGATGACCGATGGCGAGGCCTATCTGGTCGAACAGCCGGTGCCGCTGGGCCCGCGCGGGGATTACAAGCCGAAGTTTGCCGGACACCTTCCCTTTGGTCGGTTCTTCGATAGCGCCGTCTGGTCGGGTCGCCGCCATGCGATGGTCACTCCCACCCAGATCGACCGGTTCGGCCAGATCAACCTGTCCCAGTTGGGCGGCACCCACAAGCAGCCCAAGACCCAGATGCTGGGCGTGCGCGGCTTTCCGGGCAACACGATCTATCACCCCAATTCGTTCTTCTTCCCCAGCCACACCCCGCGCGTGTTCGTGCCGGGCGAAGTCGATATGGTGTCGGGCGTGGGCTACAATCCGGCCAAGCGGATTGCCGGCGGCAACTTTTCGGCCGTCGACCTGCGGCTGATCGTTACCAACCTGTGCGTGATGGATTTCGGCGGGGAGAACAACGCGGTGCGGGTGATCTCGCTGCATCCCGGCGTGACTTTCGCTCAGGTCCAGGAAGCGACCGGTTTTGAACTGATCGACGCGGTGGCTGGTGAAACCGCCCTGCCCACGGCGGAAATGCTGGAAATCATCGCCCGGCTCGATCCCCACAACATCCGCGCCGGGGTGATCAAGGACAACCCACCCGCGCTGGCCGCCGCCTGAGGAGCCCACGTCATGACCGATCTTGTTGCGCCCAAAGCCGTCGACATCACCTACGAAACCGAAGAGCCGGTCCGCTATGAAGTGATCGGGGCCGTGGCCTGGATCACGATGAACCGCCCCGCGTTCAACAATGCCCAGAACGGGCAGATGACCTATGCGCTGGACGATGCCTTCGACCGCGCGGTCAAGGACGATGCAGTGCGCGCCATCGTGCTGGCGGGCGAAGGCAAGCACTTTTCCGCCGGCCATGACATCGGCACGCCCGGGCGCGACCTGCACCACGAATTCGACAAGCGCCTGATGCTGCCGCCGCACACCAACAAGCCTGCGGCCGAACTGCTCTATACCCGCGAGCAGGAACAGTACCTGGGCATGTGCCGCCGCTGGCGCGACATTCCCAAGCCGACGATTGCCATGGTCCAGGGCGCCTGCATCGCCGGTGGCCTGATGCTGGCCTGGGTGTGCGACCTGATCGTGGCGAGCGAAGACGCGTTCTTCCAGGATCCGGTCAACCCGCTGATGGGCATTCCGGGCGTCGAATACTTCGCCCACGCCTATGAACTTCCGCCGCGCGTCGCGAAGGAATTCCTGCTGCTGGGTGAACGGATGAGCGCCGCCCGCGCCGCCCAGTTCGGGATGGTCAACAAAGTCGTTCCGCGTGAGGAACTGCGCGAAGCCACAGCCGCCTGGGCCAACAAGCTGGCCGGGCAGAACCGGCTGGGCAACTGGCTGACCAAGCAGTCAGTCAACCACGTCGAGGAACTGCGCGGCAAGCGCAGCGCGATGGACGCGGTGTTCCACATGCACCACTTCGCCCACGCACAGAACGATCTGGTTACCGGAGATTCGATCGGGGGGGTCAGCGGCAAGTCGGCCGCTTCGGCCAACAAGGGCGAAAACGGCAAGTCCTGATGGTTGACGTCCTTGCCACTGCCCTGACCGCGCGGCTCGGCTGTCGCCTGCCGGTTATCCAAACCGCGATGGGCTGGATTGCGACCCCCGAACTGGTCGCCGCGACTAGCAATGCAGGGGCTTTCGGGTTTCTCGCCGGGGCGGTCATGCAGCCCGCTGAACTGGGCGAAGCGATCGCCCGGCTGAAGGACCTGACCCCGCACGCCTTCGGGGTGAACTTCCATTCCTTCCAGCCCGGCGCGGCCGAGATTGTCGAGATCATCCTCGCCAACGCCGACCGGGTCCGTGCGGTCAGCTTTGGGCGCGGCCCGGATGCCAGGATGATCGGCCGCTTCCGTGATGCGGGCATCCTCTGCATCCCGACTGTCGGCGCGGTGAAGCACGCCGAGAAGATGGTCCAGCTCGGCTGCGAAATGATCACCGTTCAGGGCGGCGAAGGCGGCGGGCATACCGGCGGCGTGCCGACCACCGTCTTGCTACCGCAAGTGCTCGATGCAGTGAACGTTCCGGTGGTGGCCGCCGGCGGCTTCGGCGATGGACGCGGCCTCGCCGCCGCTCTCGCCTATGGCGCCTGTGGCATGGCCATGGGCACGCGGTTCCTGATGACCGCGGAAAGCCCGGTTCCAGCCGCCCCCAAGGCTGCCTATGTCAAGGCCGGCACTGGCGATATCGCGGTATCGACCAAGGTCGACGGCATTCCGCAGCGGATGATCCTCAACCCGCTGCTGCGCCGGATCGAAGGTTCGGGCCAACTGGCAATGTGGCGCCGCGCGATCGAGGCCGGCCTGGAAATGAAGCGCCAGACCGGGATGACCTGGGCGCAAGTCATTGCCAGCGCGCGCGGGATGACCGCGCATGGCGACATGCCGCTGACCCAGGCGATGAGGGCTGCCGCCGCGCCGATGATGATCCAGCGCGCAGTGGTCCACGGCGATGCCGAACACGGCCTGATGGCCACCGGCGTCGTCGCCGGACGGCTGAAGGACCTGCCAACCTGTGCCGACCTGCTCGCCCAAATCGAAACCGAAGCGCGCGCCCGCATTGCCGCGCTCTGTGCCGGGAACTGAACCCATGCCGATTACGACAGAAATCAAGGACCGCATCGCCGAAATCGTGTTCGATGTGCCGCCCGTCAACGCTTTTGACAGCGAAACCTGGATGTCGCTGCCCGCGATCATTGCCGCAGCAGCCAGCAACCCCGAAGTGAACTGCGTGCTGATCCGCGCTGCCGAAACCGCGCGCGGCTTCTGCGGTGGGGTCGATATCAAGGAAGTGCAGGCCCACCTGACCTTCAAGGCGATCCGCGATGCCGAAGTGCCGGTGGTGGTGGCCGTGCACAAGTTCGTAATCGGCGGGGGAATCGGGATTTGCGGCGCCTCCGACACGATCATCGCGGCGGATGACGCGTTCTTCTCGCTGCCCGAAGTCGATCGCGGGGCGATGGGCGGGGCCAGCCACCTCTCGCGCATGCTGCCGCTGCACAAGGTACGCGCCGCATTCTTCACCGGCGGCAACATCCCGGCCGAAGAAGCCTACCGGCTGGGTGCGGTGGAAAAGATCGTCCCCCGCGACAAGCTGGTGGAGGAAGCCCGCGCCTTCTGTGCCGTGATCGCCGCCAAGAGCCGCAAAGCACTGGTGATCGCCAAGGAAGCGCTGAACGGGCTGGAGCCGCGCGACGTCGATCGCGGCTATCGCTGGGAACAGGGCTTCACCCTGGAAATGTACATGCACGAAGACAGCCAGAAGAGCCGCGACGCATTTGTCGAATCCGGCAAGGCGGCGAAGTTCTGATGCAGCTGACCTATACCCCCGAACAACAGGCGTTCCGGGCCGAAGTCCGCGCCTGGATGGAAGCCAACGTCCCCAAGGAGCCCTTGGTGACGCTGGAATGCCGCGAAGGCTATGACCAGCACGTCGAATGGGAACGCACCCTGGCCAGCGGCAACTGGGGCATGGTCACCTGGCCCGAACAGTTCGGCGGACGCGGCCTGGACCTGATCCAGTGGCTGATCTTCGAAGAGGAATATTTCCGCGCTGGCGGACCCAA